>NZ_JBDOPO010000259.1:0-7500 GCF_039830215.1 Rubritalea sp.
TCGCACCATCGACATCACAGCTGTCTGTGACGATCTCTTTTCCCAATTCAAGGATCGCTCTATCGGTAACCAAACTAAGCAGTCTCCACTCGAGCGGGTATGTCTTTACCATAGGGAACGGCACATTCGGATGGCAGAGATCTCGTCGATCTGCATTTTCAACTGATCGATAGACTTCAAGTTCCGAAGACCGTCGTGCATGAACCCACGAATCTGGAACGCTGGGTCATCCGTGATCTTGCAAACTGCCACGGTGGTCTTGCCATCCTGATGCACCATCAACTGGCGCAAGGTCTGCACTCCGTTGTGAAGACCTGCCTCTGGGTTGACTGTGATAACTACCCCACGCTTTTCCACGGCAAAGCTATACACCTCGTCCTCTTGCCCATCCCACTGCCCGGGAACAGCAACCTTTCCTAAGCGTAGGGGAATTTGCTGCGCTGTTACTCTTGCTTACTTTATTGCGCTTTTAAATAGCCCCGAACTCCGACTTAATCTGCGCCACTCGGAGTTTCTCGCCGCTAATCTTTGGCAGCACGAATTTCACCTCATTCAAGGACACTCCAGTTTCCGCCCATTCTATCGACTCAGGATGAGGTAAAAGTCCCAGTTTAGCTGGGTTCCCCCCTGATATGTGGTGTCCAAGCACAAGCCGCTTAATCTCAAGAAGCAAAAGAAGCCACGTAGCGTTAGTGGTGTCCTTCCATCTTACGGTTGTGGTTGCTAAATTTCACATTATTCCTCTGGTCTTGTTTTGATACCAGACCGGTTCCATTCCCCAATCACGCAGCAGCGTGCTGCACCTCAAACAGACAACTCAACCTGACATACTTTATTCCAAACAACTACACCTCTGAGGCATACTTTAAGTCCTCAACGAATGCTTCTGTGACCTGGTCCAATGCCCGATCCGACCTCCAACCCACCGCGACAACCACCGGGTTGGCTTGGGGCTTTAACTTCAATAATTTCACACCCTCCGCCACCGATGCCCCCTCTGCCACCAGAGCTATACCTATACCAGCCTCCAGCGCGACACGTAGGCTTTCTATCCCATCGAACTCCCCAGCCACCTTTGCGTTGATCGCATGGTCTCTAAAAAATTGGCTGACCCCCTTGTAGTATTCTGGGTATTCGTGCCGTGAAAGTAACAAGATCCGTTCGCCATCTAACTTGCTAACTTCTACCACGCGCTTCTTAGAAAAGGGATGTTGCTTGGGAACTGCTAAACACAAATGTTTCTTTAACAATACAGTCCACCCTATTTCACTATCATCTGACATCGCCCCAACCATCAGGTCTATTTCACCCGAAGCCAACTTCTTGCGCATCTCTTCGGATGTGGAATCCACTAGGTCAATTCTCACACTCGGGTGCCTTTGGACAAAACAGCCCATCGCATTCTTTAGCAAGTGACCTCCGAGGCTGGGTGCGTACCCCACCCGAATCACGCCGCCATCTATCTCACGCTGCATTCGGACTAGGCCATTATCAACAACTCTCACCATTTTCTCTCCCTCTTTGACCACCACCTGCCCGGCGCGGGTCAGGCGGACCGACTTAGCCCCCCGATCTAACAACGCCCAACCACAGTCATCTTCAAATGCTCTGATCTGCCTGCTCAGTGCCGGCTGCGTCATTCTGAGCTCCTTCGCAGCTGCAGTGATACTGCCCACTTCGGCGACTTTGAGGAAATAGCGTAATTGTCGGATCTGCATGATTCATACCTACCAAGCATTCATACATGAATCAAGCATACCCTTTAGACATGCCATGAAAATACTCTCAGCATGAGACAAACGGCGAACTATTTGCCAAGGTGTAGCCATGACAACGCAAGCAATACCCACCCTACAAGTTCTCCGCTCTGAAGATCGAGGACATGCCGACCACGGCTGGCTCAATGCCCGCCACAGCTTTTCATTCGCTAGCTACTACAACCCAGAACAAATGGGATTCCGTAGCCTACGAGTGATCAACCAAGACGTCATCGCTGCTGGTCGTGGTTTCCAAACCCACCCGCACCGCGATATGGAGATCTTCACCTACGTCCTCAGCGGAGCCCTCAACCACAAAGACAGCATGGGCAACGAAGAGAGCATCCGCCCTGGCCAAATCCAACTGATGTCTGCGGGCTCAGGAATAACGCACTCGGAGTACAATGGTTCCAACGAAGAGCAAGCATCCCTGCTCCAAATCTGGCTCACACCCGAGCGCCAAGGGCTCACCCCAAGCTACACCGACTGGTCGCCCACTAAACAACAACGCGATGCTAAAATGGCCTTGCTCATTTCTCCAGATGGCCGTGACCAATCAGCCACCATCCACCAAGACGCCTCTATCTACCGAATCAAACTTGAGGCCGGCGATACTGTAAGCCATGAGCTAGCAATGGGCCGCGGAGCCTGGATTCAACTGATCAAAGGAAAACTCCAAGTCAACAATGCAGAAATTTCTGCCGGTGACGCTGCTTTTACGGAAGAAAATGGCTCGATCTCGCTCATAGCCCTAGAGGACTCCGAAGCTCTCTTTTTCGATCTCAAATAATTTTTAGCACAAACAAACTTAGCAAAAACTAACATCATGAAAAATAATACTATGACAACAACATTACTTACCATCACTGGCGCCACCACCCTTCTGCTCGTGTCCTGTGAAAACCCAGCCGACTCATCCACAGCGGCCACCGTATCTGAAGCCAAAGAAGTATCCACCGCTACAGCCACTGGCCAAAAGTGGAGCTTCACCGAGGACTCTACAATTACCTTCGTAGGCTCCAAAGTCACCGGTAGCCACGAAGGTGGATTTAAAAAATTCTCAGGCCATTTCTACGTCGATGGCGACACCCTTTCCGCTAGCGGTCATGAAGTAACCATCGATATGGCCAGTACATTCGCAGACGACACCAAACTCCAAGGTCACCTTATCTCTGCTGACTTTTTCAACGTGGAGGCTATCCCTACCAGCACCTTCATAGTCACTGGCATCGAAGCCAAAGCTGGAGCCAAAGGCGAGACGCACCTGCTCACTGGTAACTTTAACTTCCACGGTGTCACCAAGTCGATCGACATACCAGTCACCGTCGCTCAGTCCACTGATGCCATCAACCTCAAGGCCGACTTCTTCATCAATCGCTTCGACTTCGATGTCAAATACCCAGGCATGCAAGACGACCTCATCAACGACGAAGTTGTCATCCGCTTCGACATCAACGCAAAGCCAACCACGACACACAGCTAATCCTAGAATATAGGGAACATTGGGACGTTTTCTAGAGGAAAGCGTCCCAGTAAAAACAACTCGACACGCTCATGAAAAAACTACCCTGCATCGCCGCCATCCTCCTCGGCCTATCCTTCATCACCTTTGGGCTAAACTATTTCCTTAAGTTCATGCCAGCTGGAGGAGCTATGCCTGAGGGTTCACCAGCCGCTCTGTTCTTTGCTGCCATTGTTCCTACAGGGTTTTTAGCATGCGTTAAGATTCTAGAAATCACTGGTGGTATATTGGTTGCCATCCCTAAGACTCGTAATATCGGTCTCTTGGTTCTCGGTCCAATCGTGCTGAACATTCTCGCCATCAAAGTCTTCATCATCGGCGGCGGCTCTGTACTCCAGCCACCCGTCATCCTAATCTCAGTGCTCTCCGCCTACCTCCTTTTCGCAGCCAAAGATAAGTTCCTAGGCCTACTCGGTGAGTAGTTCCGAGCATCGGAGCCCTAGCATTGCTGGGGCTTCTTTCCTGATGCATAGAGCCGATTCTAGGATTATTCAACGCAGGGTCTTGTTCTGCAAAACTAGTTTAGCCGTACCTTAACTTATCTGTCTAAAGGTCATATAGGAAGAGCATCTCCACCTGAACCCAGTAACTCCATACGCCACCAACCGATAATAGCAGGAGTATTACTATAGAGTTAAGGACGATCAAATTTTCCTGTGCAATGTTGTATACTCAAAGAGCAATACCGAATGAAGCAAACCCAAAGAATAAGGATTTAGTGCTGTTAGTAATAGGGGCTGAGACTGAATCATGTTTGATCATCCCAGACCAAATCTCAGATGAGTAGAGTGCTGACAACACCCCCATCACAGCAACAACTAGAGTTAAAAATATTTTCATTTAACCTAACATAAAGCACACCGACCACTGACTACCAACCTGCTCCAAATTGGGAGTTGAGGGTTAAATTGTTATGTAATTAGGACTCTCGTGCGTGTCAGCTTTGGGCTGCAGAATCTTGTGGAGCTTAGTATTCTTCATTTACGATACGAACTATTCTCTCTTTCATCTCTTCACTGAAATCACAAAGGTCACTATCTATAAGAATCTTGCAACGATACATAGTCAGCATGAATTCAAGCATTCTTGATCTTGAATGACCATCAAGGCATTCACGTAAAATACTAGCCTCTTGACGAACACGTTCTTCGAGATTCCAAAACTTCTCAGTCGAATTAGACCCAGTGACATGAAGGGTTGAGATCAACTCGACCTTACGCTGGTCTAGATAGCGCTCTCTTAGTAGCGGAGCCTTTTTGCGGAAGATCTTCAATCTGATTCGAATGATTTATTGGTCATAATTTTTTATGTGAAATGTAAAGCTCACGCATCACTGACACTCAGCGTATTTCAAGTTTTGGGTTGATGTTGAAATGGGTATGGAAATAGAACTCTAGAACGTGTCAGTGGTTGGGTGCAGCGTCAAGACCTCCAATCTAACGGATGAGTCTGTGAACAAGATAAGGCATCACGTGGCTCACCAAACCCCAAGTCCGAGCAGCATCTTAGATCTCAAGAATCTGTTTTGATGAGACTGTGACTCTTCAGTTTGGCGATGTTTTGAAGTCCAATTCAAGAAATCAAATACGACATAAAAAATACAATCCAACTCCACACAATACCAGAAACATTTCTAGGAATCGATGTAGGTAAGGCCGAACTTTTTTGCCACCTGCTTTCGATTTCATCCGCTCAATCAGCAAAATTTGCAAACACCTCAACTGGGGTAAAAGCGCTCATCACCTGGCTTAAAACGCACTCCAATCTATCTAAAACATCGGCTTGCTTAGAGCAAACAGGACACTACGGAAAACTCCTTTCAAAAGCTCTCTATAAAGCCCAATTAGAAGCGGTCTATCTAGTCAACCCACGTCGCATCAAAGCCTATGGAAACCAAAAAATCCGCCGTAATAAAAGCGACACTGCTGATGCCAAACTCATCGCAAACTTCCTTAGATCTGAACATCACGACCTCATTGCATGGATACCACAATCCGCAGACAGAGTAGAGATAACTGAACTAAATCGCTATTCTAACTCTATTGCTGAAGATGCCGCCAGACTCAAAACAAAGTGTGAATCTGTTAGCTCCCAGCCTGTTCTAAGGTCTCTCAAACGTAGGATTAAATCTCTGGAAAAAGAGCGAGCCGACATCTGCAAACGCATCAAAAATCTAATCGATAAATCTGAAAGTTTAACCTCCCAAAAATCACTTTTATCCAGCATCCCTAGTGTAGGTGAAATAACTCAACATACTCTCATTGCTGAGCTGCCAGATATTCACCTCTTCAAGGACGCACGACAGCTCGCAGCTTGGTCTGGACTCACACCTCAACACTACGAGAGCGGAACCTCTGGACGCACTCAAACTCCCATTACAAAAGTTGGCTCTAGTGCATTACGTAAGGCTCTCTTCATGCCCGCCATGAAAGCTCGCACCAATACCCCCCTTCTTAAGGAGTTCGGAGATCGACTCCAAAAGAATGGTAAAAAACCAAAACAAATCATCATCGCAATCATGCGAAAACTACTCCACCAAATCTACGGAATTCTAAAATCTAACGAGCCATTCAACCCAAATAAAAAAGGTTTCATAACTGCCCCTAAACCCCAAGAAATAAGTGCTTAACCCCTATTTTAATCCTTGATTATTCAACGCAGCATCTTGTTCGTCAACTTGATCCCGACCTTCGATGTCGCTAAGCCGTAGAAGCTTCTCGAATCGCATGACGTACACAATAAAAACCGTATCTCCCTCAACTCTGTAAAATATCCGCAGAGGACTTACAATAAGGTGACGGTATTCAGTCTCACCCAAATCGTGAGGAACTGAACACATCTCAGGAAATGTCTCGAGTAAGCTTGCCTTCTCAAAAACGAGCTTAACGAGACTCTTAGCTGCGCGCTCATTGTCTAGTGCGATGTGGTCACCGATTTGCTCCAAGTCTTGGAGGGCTGGTTCAGCCCAAACTAGTCTAGCCATCTGGACATTCTGCGAGTTGCTTCATCATGTGACACTACACGACCGTCCTTGATCGCTTTCTCACCTTTGGCAATTCCCTCTAGAAGGTGAATTCGAGCTTCCATAGATTCATAGGTTTCAACATCTACTAGGTATGCAGCAGGTAAACCATGCTGTGTAATCAACACTGGCTCATGCTCCTCAGATATTTGAGCAATGATGTCAGTGGCTTTTCTTTTTAAAGTAGTTACTAGTTCCGCCCGCATAATGTGACACTAAAGTGATACTGTTGATTCTGCAAGCGGTATTTTTACATAACCTAAAGCACACCGACTGATGACCACTCAGTGAACTTAAGGATTTGTGTGATGATGAAATTGTCATGAAAATCTGACTCTACAGCTGGTCAGCAGTTGGGTGATGCATCTTGTTAGCCACGTCGGTTTACAACCATTGATCTGATCTTTGACGGGTGCATACGAACATCCAAAACTGCTACGACTGAGACAACTTCATCTACGAGTTCGTAATATACGGCAAATGGAAAACGTCTCGAAAGAAGACGGTGAAAACCAAAATGGACTCTGTGCGATCCGAAATAGAATTGAAGTGAGGATATATCAGAAAGGATGCAGTCCACGAAATACTCGCCCACTCCAACCTCACACTCATCGTAAAAATCGCGAGCAGCCTCTATATCGTCTCGTGCCCGATCTAGGACAACCACCATGCGGGATATTATCTAGAAAAGTGAGACTTAATTTGGTCGAGTGTGTAAAACTTGGCGTTTCCAGAATCAATGTGCTTGCGACGTGAAGTAAGCACGTCTTCATGCCATTTAGGTGAGGCAACTTCATCCGAGCTTCTACTTAAAGAATCCCACAGATTCTCCATGGTTTCAAGGCGCTCAGTAGTTGTCATTTTCTCTATTTCTATCGTGCCCACATGAACAATATATATGGCGATGTGCTACCATGCAACTCCTCAATTTAGTCTAACGTAAAGCACACCGACTGATGACCACTCAGTGTACTTAAGGATTTATGTGATGGTGGAATTGCCATGGAAGTTAGAGCTCTAAAGCTGGTCATCAGTTAGAGACTATGAGTGTGTTGGAGAGTGCGGACAGGCGCTCATTATTAATGGGGCGGAAAATCAGGCAGCATAGGATATTTTTGATGAGTTGAAGTATTTCTGAATCCTCGTCTGCCTCTTAGCCAAACTCCTGACTTGAGTTTTAACCTGCTCCTTGAATTTTC
>NZ_JBDOPO010000269.1:0-1796 GCF_039830215.1 Rubritalea sp.
AAACTGCGAAGCCAGCTTGCGTCACTCGGCATGGATCAATCGATGTCGGGTAAGGGAAATTGCTACGACAATGCCTGCTGTGAGAGCTTCTTTAGTTCGCTCAAATGTGAGCTAATGCCAGATAGCGGATACTTCGAAACGCGACGTGAAGCCAGGATTGCTATTTTTCAGCATATCGAGGGCTTCTATAACACAAGGCGCAAGCACTCATCGCTAGGAAATCTATCACCCGTGCAGTTCCTAGAACTGCACTCCAACCTTGAAAAAGCCGCCTAACTAACCTACCAATAATTTAGACATGTAGTGGTCGGCTTTCTTGGACAGGTTGCAGATGGAATTAAGCTGCTTTTTCTAGCGGGCTTGCTCCAAAGTATTTTTCGGCAGGACTCATGTCGAGTCCTTGATGGTTGCGGTGGTTGTATTTCTTGAAGAAGGCCTTCAAACCTTCGTAGAGCTCACGCATTGTCTCATATCCTTTGACGTAAATATCATCATATTTCACGGTTCGCCAAAGGCGCTCAATCATCACATTGTCTAGCGCTCGGCCTTTACCATCCATACTGATCTTTATGTCGTGAGCTTTAAGCACATTCGTAAAATCCTCACTTGTAAACTGGCTGCCTTGGTCAGTATTAAAAATCTGTGGAGCTGGTTGCTGCTCTAAAGCTTCTTCAAGGCACTCAATGCAAAATGACCGATCCAAGCTGTTGCTTAGCCTCCAGCTAATCACATAGCGACTGCTCCAGTCGATGACTGCTGTGAGATAGACATGGCCTATCCCCAAAGGAATATAGGTGATGTCTGTACTCCAGACATGATTACTTTGCTCGATCTCAAGACCTCGTAGCAAGTAAGGGTAAACCTTATGACCCTTTCCTGGCTGACTAAGGCGAGGTTTCGGGTAAATCGGTTCGATTCCCATTATTCTCATCAAGCGTCTCACACGCTCGACACTAACCGAGTAACCTAACTTCTTGAGTTCATCACGGACTCGGCGCTTCCCATAGGTTGGCTCTTCCATGTATATGCGGTCTATCAGCTGCATGAGTAGCTCATTTTGTGCACTCTCAGATCGCTTAGGCTTGTGATAGAAGCTGGAGCGAGGAACTCCGAGACTCTGACATTGCTGACTAATATTCATAGCCTCCTGCTTATTGATTAAGCTCGTTCTCTGGCAGATCGACACCGAGGATCTCACAGCTCTCTTTTAAAAAATCCACCTCCGTCTGGAGTTGGCCGATTTGCCTAAAGAGGCGATCCTCTTTACGCTTCTGAAGCTGCCTTTGATCGGTCTTCGCTTTGCTCGACTCAAAGACTTCACCAGCCCCACCGACCAGAGCCTTCTTCCAGTCTGTGACTTGGCTGGGGTGTATCTGATACTTCTTGGCTATCTCATGAATCGGCAGCTGCTCACGCAGCGCCTCTATGGCGACTTTGCTTTTAAATTCAGCGCTAAATTTGCGTCTTCTTTTCATTGGTTGCTTTATCTTATTTTAAGTTAGCAACCTGTCCAATTTTTCCAGACCAGCTCAACACTCCCTGACCGAAATCCGTGGGGAAGCTCACTTCTGCATGTTAGTTCGCTCGCAGCATACAGCAGAAGATTTCCTAGCTATCGAAACCGCTAATCTTTAACGACGAATTTCAAGAGTGCGCCTGGTATTAGTGACACCCACGGGGTTGCGCGAATAGCACTAGCCAAGGCCTCCTCATCGCGCAAGCGTGGCAAAACCCTAAGCTTTTCTATGCGGCTCGCCATTAGGTGCGCCGCTTCTTTTTCCACGCCCATACTCAAC
>NZ_JBDOPO010000005.1:0-1788 GCF_039830215.1 Rubritalea sp.
CCTGACACAGCTCTGTGAATAGACTCGGATAGACGAGCGCGGAGGGGATTCAGCGTCGGAGCTGACACGGCATAAATCTTAGCTCTTAGATTTTAAATGTAAGACAGAGTAGGCAGTCTAAGCTAACTGATCAAGTGAGTCAGCTTGGCAGCTTCGTTTGAGTTGTTCAGCTAACCCGCAGCAGTCACATAGGGAGTGAAGTTCTCAAATTCGAAACGAGGGGGCGACACTGCAGCCAAGGAGGGTGCTGAAGCTGAGTTGTCCAGTCGCCTGCCAATGGTGGGCTGGGACCACGTGACAGAATCGGTTAGATGCGCCTGAGAGTTCTGTAGCTTCCACATGGTGACTTTCCCCATCCCATTGATAGAGCTTTAGTCCTCCGCCTTTATACAGGTACCAGATTTCTATGCTGCGGACTTTATGGACGGCGCTGACCTGGTCGCTAATGGCTTGGACAGTAGATGTGGATAGGTGCGCTACGTCTTCTAAGCTGTGTTTTTTACGCTGGATGGATATAACGGAAAACTGGACGAAATTTTCACCATCAAGGCTATGGGCAAGGTGAGTTGGCTTGATTGGAATAGGTGATAGTAATTATTTACTTTCAGCTTCTTCGAGTTTGCCTTGAAGGAGAGGGAAGTCATTGGCCGTGCGTTTTTTGACGGGGTCGCTAGTCACTACCAAGTTGGTTCCAGGAGTGATTATGCCTTGAAGTAGGTATTGAAACCGTGGGTCTAGCCTAAACCATTCATCTAGCGTTTCAGTGTGGTGTGCACTTTGTCCACTTACTTGTGTCCACGAGGAATTCGATACTTTTTCCTTCGCATCAATTTTCCAGCCACTGAATACAAAGGCAGATGTCCCACGAACATGTTTTGAAAAGAGGCTCGTTTTGACCGGGCACTCACCAATAGTGATACCATTGCGAAGTAGGTAGAGCTTTTTGTCAGGCTTGCTGAAAATCATGGATATTGGGCCTGACGGGGAGAGTTCAGGCTGCCATGTAAACTTGCTCGTTGTGCCATCTTCGAACTGAACTTTGTGGCCGTGGGAAACATGGATATCTGGTTCTTCATCGGTAATGACTACGGTTGTTCCATTGTGTGTGACGCCAAAGAGCTTCTTTGAGAAGTCATAGGGAAGATGGATACAGCCATGGGATGACGGATGGCCAGGGACAGCACCCGCGTGTAGGGCTACTCCATCCCAAGTAATTCTCTCGGAGTAGGGCATCGACGCATTTCCATACGTTTTGGAGTGATGGTCTTTATCCTTATTTAAAATGTGGAAAACTCCGGTGGGAGTCTCGTGGCCTTTGAAGCCAGTGCTCACTTCCGTGCTGCCAATTTTTATACCATTGCGGTAAACCGCTGCAGTCTGGCTTTTTAAGCTTACGGTCACCATAACTGGGCCATTTTCCGATAACTCAGGATTCCAGGTGAATGCATCTGGATTGTGCTGGCGGTCTTCAGCATAGAGAGGTCCAGTGAGCAATGTTGTAGCGGATAGAATTACAGTAGTGGTGCGGAGAACATGAATTAGTTGCATTGAAGTGCATACGCTATGGAGTTCTGCAATGCTTAGCAAGCGCCGTTCTACTCGGTCTCGAGAGTCCTATTTGTAGCTATAAAAAAGCCGGGAAGTCGAGCTTTCCGGCTTTTACTGTGAATTTTCATTCAATTATCCGTGAGGCTAACAGCTCGCGTTGGTAGATAAGCTCTTTTGGCATGGAATGTTGTAATTTGAGATAGAGCTCAGCTTGGCTGAGTAATTCATTTTCCCACTCGG
>NZ_JBDOPO010000376.1:0-7417 GCF_039830215.1 Rubritalea sp.
ATCAACTATGGGTCACCTATTCAGACTGCAGCAACCGATGTTCTGGGTAACCCCGTAATCGTAACTATTACTGAGAACCGCATCGAGATGCCAGTATTCTCTACACGTCGTGTGAATACAGGTCTTACTATCTATGACGGTCACACAGTTGCAGTTGGTGGATTGATGAGGGAAGATGTCCAGAATGTAGAAGACAAAGTGCCTATACTTGGTGATCTGCCTCTCATTGGTCGTCTCTTTCAGTCTAAAGCTGAGAACCATATCAAGAGTAACCTTATCATCTTTGTGTCAGTGAATATTATTGATGCTACTGGTAAGTCTGTGCGTAACCCAATGGGTGAACTAACTGATCCAGTGGGTTCAGTCGGCAGTAGCAATGAATTGCTCCCGCCATTGAATTAGTGCATTAAAACCATTGATTGATTTACAAGCGGGGTAGCTTTAAGTAGCTGCCCCGCTTATTTTATTTATTACTATGCGTGTCTTAGGATTGACTGGCGGAATAGCTACAGGAAAATCAACCTGTGTTGAGTTGATTCGTGGGCTCGATCCATGTGCTGTCATTTTTGATGCAGATCAATGTGTGGCGGCTCTTTATCAGAGATCTGATGTTGCTGCGAGTTTGGTAGATTTAGTAGGGCAGTCTGCTTATTTGGAGGGTGCTGAGTTGAACCGCTCCTATCTGCGTGAGCGAATGTTCGCTGATCCTGATCTCAGGAGGGAGATGCAGGCATTGATTCATCCCTTGGTGAGAAAAGAATGTCTTGTCAGTTTGGAAAAGACGTCTAAAAAGGGTGGGACGACATCGTTTATTGCAGATGTGCCCCTTTTGTTTGAAGGCGGCTTTGACTTCGGTCAGGATGCAAATTTGGTGGTCGCTGTATCGCGCGAGACGCAAGAGCAGCGGCTTATAATGAGAAGCGGATTCGATGTTGCGACTGTCCATGCCATTCTTGAGGCACAACTTCCCATTTCTCACAAGGAGAAGTGCGCCGACGTTGTGTTCTGGAATGAGGGGGTGAAATCTGTGTTAAAGGCACAGGTAAAACGATTTATAGAAAATAATTACCGATGAGTGAAGAAAATCAATCACCAGAAAATGAGCCAATTCATGAGGAGTTAGCTCAAAACGCACAGCCGGCGCCAGAGCCAGTAAAAGAAGAACCTATTGTGGTTCCTGAATTTATTTGTGTGAATACGTTCCGTGAGAAGCCATTGGCGGTACTTCACGAGATAACTGAGTCTTTACCTGTACGTTCACAAGCAACAGCAACGAAGAGCCAGCTTATTTTTGATATACTGAGCTTCTATGTAAAACATGGCACGGTCCTCGAGGGGGAGGGCTACATGGAGCAGGCTAAGGATAACTACGCGATGCTGCGTGATCCGATGCGCTCTTTCAAGACCTCACCAGACGACCTGTATATTGGAGGAGAACTTATACGCAATCACGGGCTGTTGGTGGGCCAACGAATAAAAGTCCGTATGCGTGCACCGCGTGGGCGTGATAAATACCTTTCAGCAATGGAGATCCTCGAAATTGAAGGAATGCCAGTAGGGGATTACGTCAAGCCAAAAGACTTCGATAAATTGACGCCGATGTTCCCTAATGAGCGAATCATTCTTGAGAATGGTAAAAAAGGTGGTTTGGGGGTGCGCTTGGTCGATCTAGTGGCACCGTTAGGCAAGGGGCAGCGTGGCTTGATAGTTGCTCCACCACGTGGCGGTAAAACTATTTTGCTCAAACAAATTGCTAAATCAGTCAAAACGAACCATCCTGACGTTGAGCTAATAATACTCCTCCTAGACGAGCGCCCTGAGGAGGTGACGGATTTTGAAGAGAGTGTGGATGCTCACATCTTTAGTTCGACATTTGATGAGCCGGCTCGGCGCCACGCTCAAGTAGCTGACCTAGTGTTAGAGCGGGCAAAACGACTAGTTGAGCTAGGTAAAGACGTTGTCCTCTTGCTAGACTCACTCACGCGACTTGCTAGAGGCCATAACAACGCTCAGGGCAGCGGACCTATTGGTAGTGGTGGTATAAATCCAGCGGCACTTCAAAAGTCTCGTAAGTTCTTCGGAGCTGCGCGCAATGTTTCTGAAGGCGGGAGTCTTACCATTTTGGCGACGGCCCTTATTGAAACTGAGAGTCGTATGGATGAGGTCATTTTTGAAGAGTTCAAAGGAACAGGAAATATGGAGATCCGATTGGATCAGGAGTTAGCCGAGCGACGCATCTACCCAGCGATCCATATTCCACAGAGTGGAACACGCAATGACGATAGGCTGTATCACCCAGATGAAATGCGTGCAGTCCTAGAGATCCGCCGAGTCGTGGCAGCTCTACCTGTAGGTGACTCCATTATGACTTTATTGAAAGCTCTGGACAAGACTCAGAACAATACTGAGCTATTGTTGAAGGGGTTATAATTTGCTAGATAGATCTAACTACTCTAGGTAAAATAGAAAATTCATATGATCCAAACCACTCAAGAATTAGCAGAATTCTTAAATAGCTGTAATGGTGAATTCCATGCGCTAGATACAGAGGCTGATAGTCTGCATTGCTACCACGAGAAGCTTTGCTTGCTCCAGTATAGTGATGGAGAAAAGCATGTTCTGATAGATCCTCTAGCGATTGAAGATCTCACACCGCTTACAAATTTACTTAAGACTTCTGAGCTCTGGATGCATGGAGCCGACTACGACATCACCTTGATGAGGCGTGATCTTGATACGGTTCCTCCAGTTGTGTGGGATACGCAGATTGCTGCACGTTTACTTGGTGTGAAAAAGTTCGGCTACGGTAACCTTGTTGAGCATTTTTTAGGAGTCGAATTATCTAAGGCATCTCAGAAAGCTGATTGGTCAAAGCGCCCACTAACTGAGAAAATGGCTGAGTATGCTATCAATGATGTGCTCTATCTCAAGCCAATGGTGGATATGCTTCTTGAGCGGCTAAAAGAAAAAGGTCGCTATGAGTGGTTCGTGGAGAGCTGTCACCAGGCTAAGGCTAAGGTGCTGGAGCGACCTCAGGTGAAAGAAGATCCTTGGCGTATTCAAGGAGCGGGTAAACTTAAACCTAAGGGGCTCTTGTACCTCAGAGCTATATGGTACTGGCGTGATGCTGAAGCCAGTGAATGGAATAAGCCTCCATTCATGGTGTGTGGTAACAAGCAAATAATCTCATGGGTCAATGATGCTTGTGTGGGGAAGGAGATAACCTTGCCAAAGTACTTTAGAAGCTCACGTAGAAAGAATTTTTATGCGGCGCTTGCTGAGGCTGAGAATGTTCCTGAGAACATGTGGCCAAAGCGTATTCGTGGTGAAAAACGCCGCGTAAAAGATGAGGAGTTTGAGGAACGTTGTGCGGTACTTGCAGAGAAGCGCGATGCGGTCGCTTCAGAGTTGGATATTGAGGCTTGCTTGGTGATCTCAAAAGCAACAATTGAGACTATTTCCGCGAACGAAGCAGAGCCTTCAGATGTGCTCATGCGTTGGCAGTGTGAATTGCTTAACTTGTAGTAATCTATAGTAACTTTCTAAGGCCGCCAAGGTCCTTGTACTGGCGGCTTTTATGCAGGTCTGAGAGAATACAAAAAAAACCATCAAATGATGGCGCTTATTCCTTGTCTTGTGAGGTGGAAATCATACTTTTTTCACACTCATGTCAGATACGCCTATTGAGCCCGAAGAGGCTGATACAAATGTTTCCGGAGACCAGGAATACGGCGCCGCTCAGATCGATAAACTGGAGGGCCTAGAAGCCGTCCGTAAGCGTCCCGGTATGTATATCGGTGACCCCGATATAAGAGGCCTCCACCACTGTGTTTTCGAAGTTCTTGATAATTCGATCGACGAACACCTCGCGGGCTATTGTAGCACGATCGAGGTTTCAATCCACGTTGATGGATCAATTTCCATTTCAGACGATGGTCGAGGAATCCCAGTCGATGTTCATCCGAAATTCGGTATTCCAGCAGTAGAGCTTGTTCTCACAAGCTTACACGCTGGTGGTAAATTTGGACAAGGTGCTTACAAATACTCAGGTGGCCTCCATGGTGTCGGTGCTAAATGTGTCAATGCGCTCTCCGATTGGTTCAGAGCTGAAATTACGCGTGAACGCAAAGTTCACCAAATTACATTCGAGCGTGGTAAGACAATTCAACAGCTGGAAGTCATTGGCGAAGCTCCATCTGATGAGACTGGAACAAAAGTGACATTCTTCCCTGACGCAACAATCTTTGTCGATACGATTCAATTCGAATTCGACCGCTTGGCCACCCGCCTGCGCGAACTCACATTCCTCAACCCTGGCCTCACCATCATTCTTGAAGATGAGCGTCCAGAGAGCCGCAAGAAGGATACTTTTTTCTACGCTAAAGGGATCGAAGAATTCGTCACTCAGCTTGGTGAAAATAAAACTATCGTCCACGACTCACCCGTAATCCTGACAGGTAAGCGCAAGGTCGAAATTGATTACGATGGTAAGGTCGTGGAAGATGACGTCTTTGCTGATGTCGTATTCCAATACAATGACAGCTATCAGGATAACATTCTTTGCTACGCAAATTCCATTCCGAATGCTGATGGTGGAGCTCACCTCACAGGTTTCCGTGGTGCGCTAACACGCTCTATCAACCTCTACGCTAAGACTAATAAGATCCTAAAAGATAAGGATCCAGCTTTAACGGGTGATGATGTCCGTGAAGGAATCATCTGTGTGATTAGCGTGAAAATGCCTAATCCACGCTTTAGTTCACAGACTAAGGATAAGTTGGTCAATGCTGAGATTGAAGGCGTTGTGAGCTCTATTGTTTACGAGGGACTGCAAGCTTACTTCGATGAAAATCCAAATTTAGCAAAACAGATTATCGACAAAGCTGTGAATGCCGCACGCGCACGCGACGCAGCCCGCAAAGCCCGCGAGACAGTCCGTAAGTCGGTAATGTCTGGCGGTGGACTACCGGGAAAGCTCGCGGATTGTTCCGAGCGTGACCCTGCTAAATCCGAGATCTATATTGTGGAGGGTGACTCCGCTGGTGGCTCGGCTAAATCTGGTCGGAATCGTCTCACTCAAGCGATCCTTCCTCTCCGCGGTAAGGTTATCAACGTCGAGAAAGCAAGGCTTCATAGAGCGCTTCAGAACCGAGAAATTCAGGCAATGATCACTGCGATCGGTGCGGGCATCGGTGAGGGTGACCAAGAAGGAGCCTTCGATGTAGAGAAAGTCCGTTACCATAAAGTTATCATCATGACTGATGCCGACGTCGACGGATCTCACATTCGTACGCTTCTACTCACGTTCTTCTGCCGCCACATGGCAGAACTCGTGAAAACTGGATATCTCTACATAGCTCAACCTCCGTTGTATAAAATCACTCGTAAAAAGCGTGAGGAATACGTGGCTGATGATGCGGCACTCAATACCATCCTCATTGAGCTAGGCTCCGAAGATGTGCGCTTGGTTAAAGACGGCAAAGATGCAGTCAATGACTCTGATGTACTTCGCAGTGTGTTAGACTCACTCGCGCAACTTAAGCGATTCACCAGCACCCTCGAAGGTCATGGTGGTAGCTTCAAAGAACTGTTAGCAGCTGAGAAAGATGGTCACCTTCCAGAGTACCTAGTGCGCGTGCGCCAGGGAAATGATGAGATGATCAATTACTACGACACAGAGAAAGAACTCTTAGAGTTTGCTCATGAAAACCGTGATCTTCGCCTGTTTGGTGAGGAGCTTACGGAAGAAGAGGAAGCTGAATACAAAGAGAAATTCGAAGGAGTTCAGCGTCGTGCGACTAAGCATGAACTTCACGAAGCAACAGCAATTCAGAAGATTCTAGCGCGTATCGAAGAACTAGGAGTTCCGACTCATCCGTTCTTCTCAGAGGATGAACCTCTGTTTGAACTAGTTGAAGGCAAAGGAGATGATGTGGAATCAGTTCCTGTGTTTAACCTTTTCGATCTACTCGCAAATGTTCTTGAAATCGGTCGACGCGGCATGCGTATCCAGCGATTCAAGGGACTGGGTGAAATGAATGCTAAAGAACTCTATAGCACCACAATGGATCCTGATACGCGTCAACTTCTTCGTGTCAGACTCGATGAGGAAAATGCGATCGAAGCAGACAAAATGTTCGACGTCCTTATGGGAGATATCGTGGAGCCGCGGAAGCGCTTTATCGAAGATAATGCTCTCAACGTACGAAACCTCGACGTCTAACTAACCGCTACTAACAAAAACTAATTTAAACTATGTCTATAGATCAAATTAAGCCGATCAACGTGGCGGAGGAGATGTCTAACTCCTTCTTGGAGTACTCCATGTCGGTGATCATTTCTCGAGCATTGCCTGATGCGCGTGACGGCCTCAAGCCATCTCAGCGACGCATTCTCTATGCTATGCTCAATGACCTATCGCTTTCACCAAACAAGGCGCACCTCAAGTGTGCGCGTATTGTGGGTGACACGATGGGTAAGTACCACCCGCACGGAGATAGCTCCATCTACACCACTTTGGTAAACATGGCTCAGCCATGGACCATGCGTGAAACTTTGGTTGATGGCCAAGGTAACTTCGGTTCTGTGGAAGGTGATGCTGCTGCTGCTATGCGATACACGGAGGCTCGCCTGACCCACATGGGGACAGCGATGATGACTGACCTGGAAAAGGAAACAGTCGATCTCACTCCAACCTATGATGAAACGCGCGATGAGCCAGTCGTTCTACCAGCAGCTATTCCTAACCTCCTAGTCAATGGTGGTACAGGTATTGCTGTAGGTATGGCGACCAACATCCCAGCCCACAACATGGGTGAGGTGATCGATGGTGTCTGCGCTCGAATTGATAATCCACAAATTGGAGTCGAGGAGATGAAGCAGATCATCAAAGGCCCTGACTTTGCGTCTGCCTGTGAGATCCGTGGATTCAAAGGGATCGATTCCTACTTCCGCACCGGTCGTGGTAGCGTGAAAATGCGTGGTACGATGGAGGTCGACGAAAAGGCTTCTGGTACTTCTGTCATTACGATCACGCAGGTGCCTCATGGTGTGAACCGTGCGGTTCTTCAGCAACGTATCGCTGAGCTTGTGAGGGAGAAAATTCTCACTGATATCTCTGGCATGCGTGACTTGTCCGATGACCAAACGCGCATTGAGATAACTCTTAAGCGTGAAGCGCGCCCACAGGTGGTGATGAATCAGATCTTCAAGCTCACGTCCATGGAGACATCCTTCGGAGTCAACATGCTTGCGATCCACGAGCGTCGTCCTAAGCAAATGTCAGTGATCGACTGTCTCGATGCCTTCATCGAGCACCGTCGTGACGTGGTCATGCGCCGTACACGCTTCTTGCTCAAGAAAGCAGAAGCTCGCGCTGAAAACCTCGAGGCCTTCTTGTTAGCTCTCGGTCACCTTG
>NZ_JBDOPO010000367.1:0-7323 GCF_039830215.1 Rubritalea sp.
CCATCTGTACTTTGAGGTCGAGCTTCCATTTGTCGAATGGCTCAGGAATAGGGACTTTGAAATTCTTTGAATCAAAGGCCGGAAGTTCAACATCTGAGACTGCTGAGCTGGGAACCCCTATAGGTAAAATGTCTATGTCTTTGTAGAAGAGAGATTCCACGAAGCCAATGGTTCCGCTGAGGGTGGCATCTTCTAGGTTTCCTGCTAGTTTGAGCTTAGCGTTAGCCCTAACTGAGATGGAATCGTTGCGGAAAACCATTGCGTAGTCGGTCTTGGCATTGACTTCGAAGAATGGATTTTTGAGCTCTTTAAGGTCTACTTTAGCGTCAGCAGCGAAAAGTCCGCCGTTGACTGTGGCCTTCAGGTTGGCTGTTATTTTGCGGTCGGAGTTCGCCTTGCATTCGATGAGAATATCGCTGACGTCGTCCACTGTGTCGTCGGCGATGACTAGTCGTGGGATTTCAATACGCGTGTCGAGCTCGACCTTCGGGTCTAGCAGATTGCCAGTGATCGTTGCTTCGCCGTGGAGGTGACCGGTGATTTCTTTTAGCTGGGGGACGAGCCTGGCAATACGGTTGAGCGGGAGAGTGTTGATCTCTAGCTTGCCAGCTACCTCGGATTCTTTGAGAATCGTTTCTAGCTCTGTAGATTTTTGGACCCACTGAAGTGGGGTGAAAGGTATCGCAAAATCTAACTTCATGCGCTGCGTCGTGGCCTCGTTGAGGACACCAGAGAAATTGAGGCGCTTGCCTAGAGTTTTAAAGTCGGCCAGCATGTGGAGAGGGGCTAGCTCCTTATTCGCGATGCCGCGAAGCCCTTCGAGCTTGACGAAGCCTTTGATGTCCGGTTTGTGTGGCGAGCCTATGAGGTCAACCCCGAGTGAGACGGTTCCTTGTAGGTCGCTCAGCTGTTTGACCTCACTGAGTTTAAACCACTGGTTGATTTTCTTAATGGGTAGAGGCCGTAGGTCGGCGTCGACTAACCATGGGGTATCTTGAGCTAAAAATTTTTCGAGTGATGTGATTTCGCGGGTGAACGGTAGCTTGGCAGTGACTGTTGAGATACTATCGGACGCTCTAAATATTTCACCTTTACTGAGGTGGATAAACTGGCCATCCCACTGGAGCTCGGCGTTTGCTACGAAGTCTTCACTTTTAATCTGCAGAGGCTTGAGTGTGATAGATTCTGGCCATTGGTACTCTAGTCCAGTGGTGAGCTCGAAGGTGTCTGCGTCTCTATAACTGATACTCAATGGTGCGAGTTCCATCTTGCCCAGCTGTGGCGCATCGAGGTCAGAATGCCCACTACCCCGCCAGTGAAGATTTAGGGAGTTTTCAATTTTAAGGCCAGTGTCGTAGGCCGCGAGCAATTTGTTGATCCAGAGTGGGTGCTTTTCTATGACGGCAATCTCAGCCTCGTATTTGTCATTCTCGAAGGTGTAGCTAGCATCTACCTTGATGGGAACTGCTTCTCCTTCTTTGGCAATGATTGCGACACGTCCTTTTTTTAGGTGCTCGTATTCTCCTTGAATTTGGATTGGAGGAATGGGGGTTTGATCGATTATAGCACCAGCTATCTCGAGTTGGCTGTTGAGGCTGATGAGTTCTAAGTCGGCGATTTTGACTTCGCCTACCAGGGCTATACTGGTCTCTGAAAGTTCCACTTGTTCGGGAAGATCGGGAATGAGCTTCGGGGTATTAGCTAATCGAGTGCTGTGGATTTCATATCGCACAGCAGTATCTAACCACCACTTTTCGCCCTTGATTTTCGCCCACTTGCCTGAGATTTCAGCCTTCAATGGAGCGCCCAGAAAGAGTGTCTTAAGATTTAGTGCGTAGCTGCTACCTTCTTGCTTGTAATGAAGTTTGGTGTTTTCCAGCGAGTAGGCCTCGTAATCGATTTTCGAGAGGCCAAGGTCACAGGTAATTTCCCAAGCTGAAATAGGCGAGGACCAGTTGTCGATTCTGACATCGAGCGACTCGAGTGATAAGTCGAGCGGGAATTCTAGGTTGAAATGTTTCGCTAGTGCGGCGGAGTTGAGCGACCCACCATGCAGCTGGGCAGAGATATGGTCACTCAGTTCTACAGTGATCTCTGAAGATAGCAATTGTAGCTGCGCTGTGGCGGTTAGCTTACTAGACCAATCCGCGTGAATTTCTGAGAGTGTCACGTCTGGTAGCACTTCTAGAGTGCTGAGGACAATTTTTGAATCAGTCCAGCTCACTCGCAAATCTTGCAGTGGTGTCTCAAGGTGTTTGCTATCTTTCGCTGTGAAACCATTGAGTCGGTATGCATCGCTTTGCTGGGCGTGATGGAGGGAGTGCAATTTGAACTCAGCCACAAGTTCACTGTCTTGAAGTAGTGAGATGTCAATGTCACTGAGTTGAATATTTGGCTGGCGAACCCACTCTCTGACCAGATTTATGGTTTCTTTGACTTTTTGAATACTCGTTTCTTCCTCCGATGCAGAGGTCACGAATTTGGCGAGATCAATGACGACGGTGGCCTCACTCAAGCTGAGGCTTCGGACCTTACCGTGGACCAATTCCTTGAGCAGACGGTAGTCCGCAGAAGCTTCTGAAAATTGCAATTTTTGTATGCCCCCAGTGCCGACATAGTCAAATTGGTTCAATGTGAAGCCAGTTCTTAAAGTTCCTTTTACTGAGCAGCCCCCAGTCATGCCTAGGCTGAGTAATCCCTCATCGATCGCGTAGTGCACGCACCAGCGAGCAATAGGCCCGTTGAGCGCCCAAGCTGAAGCACATAGAATACCAGTGAGCCAAAGCAGTCTCTTGCGCCATTTGCGTTTAGGTTTTGTTTCTGGAGAGGAATCGTCGGCCATGCTGCTTTCACTTATCCCCAGGATACTGAGTGCTCTCGTTAGAGAGGTAAAGAAAAGTCTAAGTTAACTCTATGGTGCCACTCCCAGTTAGAGGGCGTAGCTGAACCAGCCAAGCAATGCCCACTCTGAGTGAGCAATTTAAAAGCTACCGAGCATTTGCCTCAGCTAGTTTAACTGCCATCTATGGTGCCCGATTAGGTCTGCCTCTAAGGTGACAGCAATCACCTTGAGTCATGGGTATGAACCAATGAAACCGGCTCAGGTACTGCACCTGAATTTCACAGCTTGAGCGCCCCATGCGATGGGCCGCTATCACCACTCAATGCTATTACCTCAGGATATTTCAACGGCAATGGAAAAGTAGAACTCATGCTAGCTCAAAACCATCTCAGCAATTAGGTTTAAAGCTGCCTCCGGCGGGGAGCACCCAGCTGCCATCTCGAATGGCATCAAAACGGTTTTGTCGCTGTTCCTCACAGTCGAAGTGGCATATCACTGGTTAACGATACACGGGCATCCTAGCGATAGAAGTCGATGGTGAGAAGGACCAAGACATTCTGGCTGCTCAGATCATGATCAGCTTCTACTCTTTGAAAAGATGAAGAGTGCAGAGTAAGCTTATCCTTGGCAATATTGATTGGGAGATAGTTAAGACGTTCTTTCCATCTAGCTGGAAATCTTAAATTATTCCGGAAGTTCGCCGCCGTGGCGAATGTCGGTCGCGGTTTCCATGTAGACGACATCTTCGGCGATGTTGACTGCTAGGTCACCGACGCGTTCAAGCCAGCGCGAGATGAAGACTAGGTGGAGGTAGGCCTTATGGGCGTCTGCTTCACCTTCTAGGCATTTGGTGAGTTGCTTGGTGGCCTTTTTGTGGAGCTTGTTCAGCCCAGGGTCGGCGGCGATCACTTTCAAGGCTAGCTCTTGGTTGCCGTCGGCATAGGCCGAGAGAGCATTGGTGAGCATGTTGTTGGCATGTTGAAAAATAGGCTCGATCAGAGAGACTTCTGGGAGTTCTGAGGTGCGGATGAGTTTGCGACTACGTTTTGCAATACTCACGGCGTGGTCGGAAATGCGCTCGATGATGTTGGTGATTTTCATCGAGGCCACCACCACACGCAGATCACTGGCGAAGGGCTGGTATTTCGACATGATCATGACACCATCTTCGTCGATTGAGATTTCGAGTTGGTCCACGTCTTCGTCGTCTGCGATGACTTTGTTGCAGAGTTCGCTGTTGCGGTCGAAGAGGCCTTGGAGGGCGTTTTCTAGGTTTTGTTGCGCTAGACAACCGATGTTGATGGTCTTTTCCTTGAATGCTTTGAGAGCTGCATTGAAGTCGCTGAGGATATGTCCGCCAGTTTGCATAGGAATGTGTGAGGTAGGATTTTTAAGGTGGTGCTTAGCCAAATCGGCCAGAGATGTAGTCTTCGGTTTGTTTGACTGAAGGGTTGGAGAATATTTTGTTGGTCGTGCCGCACTCGACAAGCTCACCGAGGTAGAAGAAGGCTGTGTTGTCGGAGATCCGGCTGGCCTGCTGCATCGAGTGGGTGACGATGACGATGGTAAAATCTTGACGGAGCTCGGAAATGAGTTCTTCTACTTTAGCTGTGGCGATGGGATCGAGCGCTGAGCAAGGTTCGTCCATCAAGATAACTTTTGGTTTAACAGCTGTGGTGCGAGCGATGCAAAGTCGCTGTTGCTGGCCACCGGATAAACCTAGAGCAGAGTCCTTGAGCCGGTCTTTGACCTCGTCCCAGAGCGCGGCACCTTTGAGGGCGCGTTCGACAGCTTCATCGAGCGTGCCTTTATTTTTGATGCCCTGAATACGAAGGCCGTAGGCGACATTTTCGTAGATTGATTTTGGGAAGGGATTGTACTTCTGGAATACCATGCCGACTTGCTTGCGCAGTTCTATGGCATCGACGTCTGGCGCATTGATATCCTGGCCCATGATATTGATTGAGCCACGTGTGATCTTGGAGGTGTCGACGAGGTCGTTCATCCGGTTGATACAGCGTAGCAGTGTGGACTTTCCGCAACCAGATGGTCCAATAAAGGCGGTCACTTGCTTTTCTGGGCAGTTGAGAGAAACACCTTTGATGGTTTCTGTTTTCCCTTGGTTGTAGCTGAACCCGAGTTCATCGATGCGGATCAATGCTGGGTCAGTGTGTGTGTCTTGAGCTGTGGGTGAAGTTACCATTGGATACGTTTACGGATGCGGCTGCGGAGAACCATTGAAAGAAGTGAGAAACCCATGACAACGAGGAGGAATACGAGGATCGAGCCGTATTGCATCGGCTTGACGTATTCGCTGTCAGGGAATTTTGCGAGTGTGTAGATGTGGAAGGGCAGGGCCTGGACGGATTGTGTCAGGAACGACCAGAATCCCTCGTCGGCGAGGACAGCGGTAGGCAGTTTGCTTTTATCGCTGGCTGCTGCAGTGAGCATGATAGGGGCGGTTTCACCCGCGACACGAGTGATGCCTAACACCGAAGCGGTGAGGACTCCTGGAAGAGCGTAGGGGAGGACGGCGGTGCGGATTGTCTGCCAGCGAGTGGCTCCGAGGGCAAACCCTGCTTCGCGGAATCCTTGGGGTACAGCGCGGAGGCTTTCTTCACAGGCGGTGATGATGACTGGCAGCACCATGATGGCAAGGGTGCATCCACCAGCTAGCAATGATTGCTCCCAACCTTCGAAGCTGATGTAGCCGCTGCCGATAGAAAAGGCAAAGAGGCTACGGTCAGAGATTTCTGTGACGTAGTTCGGGGCCATGTAGCAAAAGACTCCCCAGCCAAAGAGCGCATAGACGATGGAGGGGACCCCAGCGAGGTTGAGAATGGCTAATCTGATGAGTGACATTACCTTACCCGTTCCACAATATTCGCTGAGATAGATGGCTGCTGAAACGCCAATGAAGAGGGCGATAGCCATACAAATAGTGACTAGAAAGGCTGTGCCTAACAATGGTCCTAGAATTCCTCCACCACTCGCCGTGTAGTTGTGGATGTCAGTGACTTCTACCGTTGGGTTCTCAGTCACCCAGTTGTCGTACTTTGTCTGAGTCATCGAATATTCGTTGCCCGTTGAGTCTTGCCAGACGGTGAGAATCTGCGGGCTTTCGGTGAAGAATTCGGTGTTGATGTATGGTGCTTCACTGGAGACAAGCGTGGGGAGGCCTTTGATGAAGATATCGCTAAAAATGAACAAGGCACAGGCGATGATGATGTAGGTGGCGAAGCGTAGCAGATTGATGCCGACTTTTTCTTTTCGCTGAAGCCATCCATTCTTTTGTTTGAAAGGATTGTCGCTTTGAACGATTGATGGATTATTAGTGTCGCTCATGGGCTTAGGCTTTATTGCGGTTGAGGATGCGCTGGCAAAGGCTGTTGATGGTGAGAGAGATCATGAAGAGCACGAGGCCGACCATGAAGAGTCCCTCCCAGAGAATGGAGCCAGGCGCGGCCTCACCATTCTCAGATGCAATGATGCCGGTCATGGTGTGGACCGATTGGCCTATGACATCGAAGCCGGCTGTGAAGTCTGGCATTTGAGCCATATTTCCAGCAACGAGAAGGACCACCATAGTTTCTCCAATGACTCGGCCAAAACCTAACATCACGGCTGCGATGATTCCTGAAAGTGAGGCGGGGACGATGACTTTGAGGGTGGTCTGGAGCTTGTTGGCTCCCATGGCTAGAGATGCCTCGGTGTGTGACTTTGGAACGTTGTTAAGCGCGTCCTCTGCTAGTGTGAAGATGGTGGGGGAGGCCATGAAGGCTAACAAAATACCCGCAAGCAGTACATTGAGCCGGTCCGCGATTGGGAAACCGGGGACCCATTGGAGCCATGCGACTTGGCTGAGGTCTTTGAGAAGTCCAGCAACAACGAGGACGCCGAAAAGTCCCAGAACGACGGAGGGAACCGCTTGAATAAATTCGATGGTAGGTTTGAGAAAACCAGCCTCGCGCTTGTTTGCGAATTGGTTGACGTAAATGGCTGCCCCAACTGCTAGAGGGATGGCGAAAAACATGGCAACCACAGATATCAGCAAGGAGCCAGTGAAGAGTGGGACAATACCGAATAGGCTCTGGCGGCTACTTCCGGTGTTCCAAACAGTACCGAAGAAGAACGCTTTGAGGCTGTCAAATGTGGTGAGTGGTTTGTCGTGCCTCCATTGTTCGAGGGCGCCTCGATTTTCAGAAATGATCGTGTCGAATTCGGCGAGAAGCTTGTTGGCAAGAAGGATGGAGTCTTGGGCTTTCTGGGAATCGATAGCCTCAGTAGGAATCATATCCAATCCAGCTCTGAATCCCTCCTTCATGGTGCCGACTGCTGCATCGTGCTGCCTGAGCAATGTGTAGATAGGCTGGATGCGCTTGTCGGTATCCACAGCGATGAACGTTGATTGAGCTTTGCTGATCTGAGCTCTGCGCTGGAGTAGGTCATCTTCGGTTGCACCTGCTGATTGTGCCTTTGTC
>NZ_JBDOPO010000154.1:0-1755 GCF_039830215.1 Rubritalea sp.
TAACATCAACGCTCCAAGACTTATCTGAATCAGCTGAAGTTTTCTGGAGTTCGATAAACTCTTTCAAATCATTATCATTGAGCGGGTTTGTTTTACCGAGGTTACGTTCAGGGGCTAGCTGATAATACCAAACATTCTTGGTCGATTTTCCTTTCTCAAAGAATAAGACAACGGTTTTAACTCCTGCACCTTGAAAAGTGCCGCCTGGGCAATCAAGGACTGTATGGAGATTACAGCTTTCGAGTAATTCCTTACGCAAGGCAACGGAGGCATTATCGGAGTTAGATGCAAAAGTATTCTTAATAACCACTGCGGCACGGCCACCTGCTTTAAGCATACGAATGAAGTGCTGAAGAAATAAGAATGCAGTCTCTCCTGTCTTGATTGGAAAGTTCTGCTGAACTTCTTTTCTTTCCTTTCCACCAAATGGAGGATTGGCAAGGATCACATCATAACGATCCTTGTCCTGAACATCTTGGTCATGATCTGCAAGCGTGTTTGCATGAATGATGTTCGGAGCTTCAACACCATGTAGGATCAGGTTCATGATACCAATGACGTAAGCGAGTGATTTCTTTTCTTTTCCGTAGAGCGTCTTTTCCTGCAACGTCTTGAGATCACTGGTTGAAAGATCTCCCTCTCTTAAATGATCATAAGCTTCACATAAGAAACCAGCCGATCCACAAGCTCCATCATAAATACGGTCACCAATCTTTGGATCCATCACCTCGACCATGGCTCGAATCAATGGTCTTGGCGTGTAGTACTCACCACCATTACGACCCGCATTACCCATGTTCTTGATACGAGTTTCATAAAGATCAGAAAGCTCGTGCTTTTGTTCTTGAGATCCAAATAGCAAAGAATCCACTAACTCAAGTGCATCCCTCAGCGAGTAACCACTCTGGAACTTACTTCTTACCTCACCAAAGATTTCACCTATTTTGTATTCAATGGTATCAGGACTCTCAGCACGCCCACTAAAGCCACGTAAGTAAGGGATCAATTTCTGATCCACAAACTCCACCAAATCTGGACCTGTCAGCGCATTGTTATGATCAAAGTTACCGTCTGCATCCTTAGGAGCCGCCCAAGTTGACCAACGAAACTCGTCTGAAATGATAGGCTCATAGCTCTTACCCTCTAACTGCGCCTCCATCGAGCGGACTTGCTCTAGGTCATCCAAATACTTGAGGAACAGTAGCCAAGAGGTTTGTTCGGTATAGTCTAGCTCTGAGGAACAGCCCGCTTCTTTACGCAGGACGTCATCAATATTCTTAAATGATTGTTCAAACATGGGTTTTGTTAAGGATGATAATAGATCCTTCCCCACAATTTAAGCAATGGATTAATCCTCCATGGGAAGCACCTGCACCCTGCACCCTAAAGCCTTGCCACATCACTCATTGTTTAAGCAAAAAATAACTTGGTCACCCATTCTCAAGACCCCCAATCACCGCCAAAATAAATTCAACGCATTGCTCGTTCATTCTAGAAGCATTAAACACAATGTCAGCTTGGCTATGCCCCGAAGCTATGATTACCAGCAGAGGAAGAAGTAATTATTATGTTTTGAGGCGAGCCTTAGCTCGCTTCATCTATTCAAAGAATAGATAAAATTCTTAGAATACTTTAGATTAAATATCTCGTTGAAGGGAGATGAAAGCGTCTATTAAAATAATTTAAAATAGGAACGTTTTTATATAAATACACACGTCACCCCCTGGCTCAGAAAAGCGAACATCATACTCACTT
>NZ_JBDOPO010000177.1:0-1752 GCF_039830215.1 Rubritalea sp.
CACGGTCGGAGGTTTCTGACTCTCCAACGGAGGCTTGGAGGCGATCATTTTCTTTGCCAGCCCGAAAGCTGCAACGAGGACTACGAGAGGGATGATGAACTTGAGTGCTAGTTTCACGTGTGGAGATTAGAGTTAAAGAGCTTTGCCTAGGGCGAGTGCAAGGGATACGCGGTTCTGATAGCGTAGTGCGCGGATGTTGATGAGTGATTCTTCTGTAGCGAATGTCCGGCGCTGAACCTCGAGTAGGTCGAGGATGTTAATTAGGCCATTATCGTAGCTGCGTAGGCCACGGCTTTCAGCGCTCTTGGCAGCAATGAGTGCTTTTTCAGTTGCTGAATATTGTTGTTTTAAATAGTTTTCAGAACCTAAAGCGTTTTCAACTTCACGGAAGGCGTTGAGCGCTGTGGATTGGTAATCTGCTAGAGCGCGTTTTGCTCGAGCATTGGATGCTCCTAGCTCCGCTTGTCGGGCACCTCCATCGATGAGTGGGGCACTGAGGTTGGCGAGTAATGACCATGCGTTGAAGTTAGAATCCGCTAGATTTTTTAAAAGATTGGATTGCTGGCCGTAACTAGCAGTGAGCGTGAAATTTGGATACAGGTCGCGGTGGGCAACAGTCACTCGAGAGTCAGCTGCTCTGATGCGTTGGTATGCAGCATCGATGTCTGGACGTTTGAGCATCAGAGTAGACGGAATGTTAGCCTGAACACTGCGGCTAAGGTTCGGCCATTTTGTCGCCTTGTTAGAAATGCTCGGATAGGCTCCAGTGAGCGATGCTAGCCTCCTCGATGCTTTGTCTCGATCATCCATACGCAAGGCTACCTGTGAGCGGGTATTCTCAATGTCGGTTCTGGCCAGATCAAGTGCTCCTAGATCGGCTGTGCCCGCTTCAAACCGTCGGTTGACGAGGTCGAGTGTTTTTGTGAACGAGACTAGCCTGCGTTCTGAGAGATCTAGCAAACTACTCGTTCGAAGGAGGTCGAAGTATGCTTGGGCGGTTTGCGCTGCAATTGATTGTCTGGCTGATGCGTAATCTGCCGCAGCTACAGCTTGGTCACTGGCTGATGCACTGACGCCTGCGCGAATGCGGCCCCAGACATCGACTTCCCATCGGGCGTCGAGTGAGGCGGTGTAGTTTTCAGAGCGAATAGAGGAAAGCCCTGAGGGGTTACTTCCTGAGGCCCCCGCGCCGAGGTTGGCATTCAGAGTCGGACTGAGTCCAGCCTGAGACCGTCTCGTGTTATAGCCTGCTTCTTCTAGTCTTGCTGCACTTGATTTCAGGTCTGGATTATTTTTTACAGCTTGGTGGATATAGCTTTTTAACTGAGAACTGGGGAACAGGTTGACTAGGTTTTGGCTAATTTCAGGGACCGGTGGTTGTGAGGAGTCATATCGGTCTGGGATATCGAGCGACTTTCTAGCGCCTGGAGAGAGAGGTCCCGGTTGGTTGACGCAGCTCGCTAAAGTGAGCGGAAGAGCTAGCCCAATGAAAGTTGATACTAGTTTAGACATGATTGTCTTCGTGAGGTTTAAACAACAATACTGCTTCTACTTTTTCAGAGATTTAGTGGCTGCTAAAATGGCAGTTACTTGCAGCTCAATAAACGCTTCAAGAGCTTCCTCCGTTGGGGAGTCACCGAAAATTTTATCTATCACAAAAGGGTGTTTGGCGACGACTGATGCGAGAGATAGGAAGTTGAGGGTGGCTACAGCGTAGACGACCTCGTCGGTATCACCTAAATATTCAGCCAG
>NZ_JBDOPO010000296.1:0-7254 GCF_039830215.1 Rubritalea sp.
TTTACTCATAGGTCTAATTTCGGGTGTTAGTCCCCTCGTAGACCAGCCTAAATCATCAATAAGCTACCTGCTCCGTTTTGCGGGACCACTATAGAGTTCTGGATTACCCGCGATTTAGACCTCGATTTTCAGCGATTCTGCACTCTTGACTCGGAAGCTTTGTTGACTAGGCTGCGGCCATGTTCGCAGGCACGCACACAGCAATTATCACACCTTTCCGCGATGGTCAGGTAGACGAAGCAGCATTCCGCCAATTGATCGAGAAACAGGTCGCCGGAGGAGTGCAGGGAATCGTTCCCGTAGGCACTACTGGAGAATCACCAACACTGGATGCTGATGAGCACCTTGAAGTGATTCGTATAGCTGTCGATGCTGCTGCTGGTCGTGTGAAAGTGATTGCTGGTACTGGCGCTAACTCCACTTCTGAGGCAATTCATTTGACCGAGGAAGCCGAGATTATCGGTGCCGACGCTTCACTTCAAGTGACCCCTTACTACAATAAGCCGTCTCAAGAGGGGTTGTATTACCACTTCCGAGCCATTGCTGAGAGCTCCAGTTTGCCGATCATGTTGTATTCTGTGCCTGGACGTTCGATCGTGGAAATCGCGCCAGAGACTGCGGCTCGCTTGGCTCAAGAGTGCGAAACTATCGTTGCAATCAAGGAAGCTGGTGGTCGAGTGGAACGAGTGGATCAACTCAAGGCGGTGCTGCCAACTGGTTTTGAAATCCTCTCCGGTGATGACCCATTAACTATCGAGTTCATGAAGCGTGGAGCTTGTGGAGTCGTTTCAGTGGCATCTAACATCGTTCCCGATAAAATCTCAGCACTGGTCAATGCCATGCTTGCAGGGGGGGTGGCTAAGGCTGAAGGAATTCAGGCAGAATATTTTAACTTGTTGAGCACTCTGATGTCAGTGGACACTAATCCTATGCCAATAAAAGCAGCAGCAGCTCTGATGGGTTTATGTTCGGATGAGATCCGCTTACCGATGTTGCCCCTCAAGGGTGAAGGCCTCGAACAAGTACGCACACTACTCAATAAATATTCTCTTATTTAGCCTCACCTATCTACCTATTACTATTATTATTATGACAAATCTTCTAATTCTTGGCCGATCTGGCCGTATGGGCCAGGCTCTCTTCGAGGCTGCCGAAGCTGACGCTCACGCGGCTGTCGGAAAAACCCACGACCACGGTGAGAATCTTCTCACTGCGTTTGAGGGCGTGGATGCAGCGATTGATTTTACTGTGCACAATTTCACAGAAAGCGTGCTCAATGCAGCGCTTGAAAACAAGGTGCCACTGGTGATTGGTACGACTGGTCATAGTGACGAGGAGAAAGCGCGTATCGTAGAGGCATCAAAGACCTTGCCTATCGTGTTTGCTGCTAACTACTCAGTTGGTGTGAATACTCTTTTTTATCTGACTCAGAAAGCTGCTCAAATTTTGGGCAATGAGACCTTTGATATCGAGGTTACTGAAATGCACCACAAGCACAAGATCGACTCACCATCAGGTACTGCTCGTCGTTTGTTGGAAATTCTCAATGATGAAACGGGCACTAGCTATAAGGAGGACGTGACGCACGGTCGTGAGGGGAATATTGGTCCTCGTCCGTCCAAGGAAATTGGTATGCACACGCTTCGTGGCGGGGATGTTGTCGGTGACCACACTGTCATGTTTGCTGCTGATGGCGAGCGTGTTGAACTCACTCATAAGGCATCAAGCCGTATGACATTTTCTAGCGGCGCCGTGCGTGCTGCGATCTGGCTCCAAGGACGTGCACCTGGTCTCTACGATATGCAGGATGTGCTGGGCTTGAAGTAATTTAAAATTAGAGCGACGAATGGCAACGCGCGTAGGAATAGCATTGGGGGCAAACCTCGGGCAGCGCCTCACGAATATTCGTGTGGCGCGCGATATGCTGCGCGGGTTGGTGGATCCAGAGTCACTCTATCTGCAGGCTCCTATTTATCAAAGTCAGCCAGTCAATTGCGCAAGTAATGCGCCTGATTTTTTTAACACAGTCATAGAGATTGACTATATGGGTGAACCCTATGACTTGCTGCGTATGACGCAAGGTGTGGAGTTCCGCTTGGGCCGTGAAGCCGTGTATGAACCAAACTCACCTCGGGTGATCGATGTCGATATTCTCTACTTCGGTAATGGTGTGATTAGGGAAGAAATTTTAACTATTCCGCACCCACGTCTCTTAGATAGGCGTTTTGTATTGCAGCCTCTCAATGACATAAGGCCAAATCTCATTTTACCGGGAGACACAGCAACGATCTCTGAACACCATCGCTATCTAGACTCAGATGAGCCACCACTCACTTTGGTGCAATCGGTTTGGTAGTGATCTAATTTCCTCTAAAGATGAATAATAGCCAAATCAAAGCAGCAGCCTTGCAGGCGCGTAAGGGTGGACAGCGAATTGCTTGTCTTACTGCATACGACTATCCGACTGCTAGACTTCTCGATGAAGCTGGAGTGGACTTGTTGCTCGTGGGCGACTCTTTGGGGATGGTGGTGTTAGGTTACCCTGATACGACGCATGTAACGATGGCGCATATGCTGCATCATGTGGCAGCGGTGGCGAGAGGTAACCAGAAAGCTCTGATTGTTGGGGATCTCCCTATCCATTCATACGGTAGCCCAGCTCAAGCATTAGAAAATGCGCAGAAGTTAGTGGCGGCTGGCGCCGACGCAGTGAAACTTGAAGGCGGTGTCCGTCAGGCGGATAAGGTTAAATCTATCGTCGATGCTGGGATTCCAGTATTTGGACACATGGGGATGTTACCTCAACGTGTGCTTCAAGAAGGCGGCTACAAGAAAAAGGGCAAATCCGAAGAGGAGTTTGAAGCAATTCTCGACGGGTGCCGAGCACTCGAAGCGGCTGGCGTCTTTGCGATCGTTTTAGAAAGTGTTGTTGCTGACACAGCGCAACGACTGACTGGTGCTCTCACAGTGCCGACCATTGGAATTGGCTGTGGTGAGAAAACTTGTGACGGGGAGGTGGCTGTGATCACTGATCTCGTCGGGGCCTACCCCTGGTTCGTCCCTCCATTTGCGAAACCCCAGGCCAATGTGTCTGCGGATGTGAGCGCAGCGGTCCGCTGGTACATTGAGCAGGCCTAATTGATCGGTTTGCTCGATCTGGTGCACTAGGGTGCACCGAATACTGGTTTCTCCAGTACACTTCGTCTCAAAATGGGCGTGAATCCTCGGAAAAATACGGCTTTGGAGGGGATTTGCCTCTGTTTGTGTTCTAAGTGGTAGAGCTTGGCGTTAGAAATATTTTTTGTGTTAGTTTTCTTTTCTAACTATTGGATTATCAATGGTTCTGGTGAATTTAGGTGTAAATCACTCATGCTGCTAGGGTTCCTAGCGTTTTGGCGTTTGACATCGAAGTGTATCAAAGTGTATAAGAGTGCGCTCACATGTATTAGCTGCCGATATGACGACGTATGAACATACCCTAGAAGGGGTGTACGAACACAAAATGGATCCCAAATGCCGGGTGTCTGTTCCGTCGGATTGGCGTGTGACTGCTGGGAGCGGGACGCTTCGTCTGATGCGTTCAAATGCATACAAGCTACCGACTTTGCGTGTTCTAACAGAGCAGGAGTTCGCGACGATTTTAGAAGAGATTCAGAATCGCAGCGACTGGACTCCAGCCCAACGACGTATGATGAGCGGCAAGCTGTATTCTGATTGTCAGAAAACAAAGCTGAACCCACAGGGGAAGCTGTTAGTGCCAAAGGCACTCTGTAGTCACCCAGATATCGAGCCGGAAGGTCAGGTCACTCTCGTCGGGAGAGGGGCATATTTCGAAATCATAAGTCCCGGCAACTATGAAGAAATGCGTGTTCGCGAGGAAGCTGAGATTGCTGAGCTCAACGCGGAAATGGATATCTTCTGATCTTTATCATTCTCCAAAACCAAGTAAGCAATGAAGCTTTCCTACCATGCAGCTGAGGCCAACGCTAAGGCAGGGAATCGCATAATTTCCTGTTCTCAGGATACTTATCTCTACTCAGAAGCCCCCGTACTAGGTGGTGGGGGGGCTGAGGATCTCCCTCATTACCACGAGACTGTGCTGCTAGAGGAATGTGTTCAGGCAATGCAAGCAGGCTCGGGTAAGGTGCTCGTAGATGGAACTCTTGGTGGCGGCGGTCACACTGGAAGGATGTTAGAGTGCGGAGCGGATGTCTACGGCATCGACCGCGACCCACAAGCTCATGCATATGCAGGAAAGCGCCTGAAGAAATTTGGAGATAGATTTCACCCTGTTGTGGGGAATTTTGCCGATGCGCTTGAGCTCATGCGCGAGCGAGGAATCGAGAAGGTCGATGGATGGCTAGTGGATCTAGGGGTGTCATCATGGCAATTCGATTGTGACGAACGTGGCTTTTCGTTTCAGAGGGAAGGACCTTTGGATATGCGGATGGGACCTAGCTCACCTCTGACTGCTGCTGACATTGTGAATCAGTGGAGCGAGCAAGAGATCGCGAGAATTATTTGGGAGTACGGTGAAGAACGAGCCTCTCGCAAGATTGCGAAGTATATCTGCGAACAACGCCAACAGACCCCCTATGTAACCACAACTCAGCTTGCCGCTAGTATCGAGAAGTTGATCCCGCGCTACGGAAAGAAAATTCACCCGGCTACCAAAGTTTTTCAGGCGCTTCGTATTGAGGTGAATGATGAACTAGGGGCTCTCAAAAAGTTGCTAGAGACAGCTGGTGACCTGCTAGCTTCGGGTGGACGACTCTGCGTCATCAGTTTCCATAGCCTCGAAGACCGAATGGTCAAACGCTTCCTCAAAAACGCGTCGATGAAAGAAATCGACCGACCCGAGTGGCCCGAGCCACGACCAAACCCCGATTACTCGTTTAACGCTATCACACGCAAGCCGATCAAAGCGACGGCTGGAGAGGTGAAGCGTAACCCTCGCTCACGTAGTGCCGTTCTACGAGTGGGAGAAAGACTCTAACTCTATCAATTGTAATGAATAAAAAACGTTCACAAACAAACCATTTCGGATCACTTCACATAGTGATGATTCTTATTATCACTGCACTGTTAGGTACAGGTGGTGTGCTGCACGCTGTCATGAAGAACCGCCAGGTTGTGGTGGCTCGTGAGATCGATAACGCCCAAAAACGTATCGAAGAAGCTGAAGAGACCATGAAGATGGTTCAGGTGAAAATCGACCGCAAGCTCAACCGTCACATGATCCGTGCCGAGCTTGCCAATCGTGGCTCTGATCTGGAGCAAATTCCGTCATCTGCCGTCGAAGTTGTGACATCAGCATCCTCTGCGATTGCACAGACTACCCCCTAAAAATGGATAAATCCGCCCAGCGCCGCTGTATTATACTTTGCCTTATACTCATTTCGAGTCTGAGCGCATTGTCTGGGCGGCTGGTTTACCTGCAGGTTTTCGATAGAGCCCGCTATGCTGAGAATGCGGGGAATTCCTATCGGCGTAAAGAGGTGGTACAGGCCAACCGCGGAGTGTTACTCGACCGCAACGAGGAGATCATCGCGAACACGGTGATCTCTAAATCTGTTGTGGTGGATATATACCACCTCAAGGAGGCTGCGCACGTAGCTAAGGGTGTGGCATGTTCCCAGCTCCGTGAAGAGCCAGAGTGGAAAACCTGCACCACTAAGCAGAAGAACTCGAAGATCAATACTCGGGTGCGGAAGTTACTCGATCAATACAGCGAGAACCCCACTGAGTTGGTCGAAATGCACTTCAACTATGCAATCGACGAGCTAGCTCGCCCATTGGGCTTGAGTAAGGAAGAGCTGAAAAGCAAAATTCCCATGACAAAGAAGGGGGGCGAACGAGTGGTGTATCAAGGTCTGCCTTCTGAATTGGCTGTGCGTTTAGAGCGTTTGATAGAAGACAGACGCATCAAAGGTTTCTTTTTTCGTGAGGAAAAGCGTCGTTGGTATCCGGCTCCAGAGTTGGCATCGCATTTGATCGGTTATGTCAGTCGTGACGGCAAAGGATTGGCGGGTGTTGAAGCATCCATGAATAAGTGGATGGAAGGAACCAATGGCTACGAAGTCGAAATGCGAGACATCCGTGGCAATGTGATGCCCGCGCATAAAGGTGCTTTCCGCCCACCAAATAATGGACTCAATGTGCAGTTAACTTTAGACATGGGTATACAGGCCATCTGCGAGGAAGAACTTGATCTTGGTATGGCCGAATTTGAGGGAGTGAAGGGCTGTGTGGTTATGATGAACCCTCACACAGGAGAGATCCTAGGGATGGCTAGCCGTCCCCACTACAATCTAAACCTACGTGAGAAAGTAGTCACAAACGGATACAACTTTGCGCTGCAAGCAATTTACGAGCCAGGCTCTACTTTCAAGGTGATCGCAGCAGCAGCAGCGATCAACGAAGGATTAGTCAATATCGAAACAATGATTGATTGTGAGAATGGGTATTACAACGACGGAGTAGCCAGGGCAGTAAAAGATAAATACCCTAAAGGAGTGATTCCAGTGTGGAAGATCCTCCAGAAATCAAATAATGTTGGCTCATACAAATTAGCAAAGAAGGTAGGCATGAATAAGTATCATGAATACGCGAGAGCCTTCGGTTTTGGTGCGAAGACTAATATTCAGCTCGCAGGTGAAAGTAGTGGACGTTTAAAGAATACTGGAAACCCAACGGACTTTTCACGAGTTGCCTATGGTTACGGCGTCAGTGTGACCCCACTACAGATAGCGAATACTTATTGTGTGATAGCTAATGGAGGGAAATTGATGCAGCCGCATATTGTTAAAAAAATTGATACCAATTCAGGCCTACTCATAGAGGAGTATGAACCTAAGATCATCCACAGAGTGTTGACTGAGGATACTTCCCGACAAATGCGTGAAGCATTGATGACTGTGACGCGTAAGGACGGCACAGCGTGGCGCTCAAAGGTCGATGGATTTACCAATGGAGGAAAGACTGGAACAGCGTGGAAATACAACGTGAAAACGAAGATGTATGACAAAGACCGTTCCACTGTTTCCTTCGCTGGGATGCTCCCAGCAGAAAATCCTGCCTTTGTTTGTGTGGTTGTTGTTGACGATCCACAGACAACCAAAGTAAAGCACGGGGGCGGCTCCATAGCTGCACCGATTTGGAAGCGGATTGCTGAGCGCACTGCAGCGCACATGCACCTGACTCCTACGGAAGAAATCTCTGAACAACTTACCAAAAACAAATGATTTTACGTCA
>NZ_JBDOPO010000268.1:0-7233 GCF_039830215.1 Rubritalea sp.
TCCCTAAAGCCTCCTCAGAAAGAGCGCAGCTAGTAAAATATTAAGGTGGGGGAACTATAAAAAATCTACTCTGAGATTGGGTTCCAATAATGGTGATATTTGATAAGGCGAGCTTTATAGCTGTTGAAAAAAAGCCCTTTGCTTACCCGGTCGAAGAGAAGTTAATCAAGCCGCACCTCGAGGGACTACAGGCTCTTCAAAAATACCGACAGGGCTAAAAAGCACCCCCCAAAAAAAATCGTGGTATCGAGAATTTTGGAGAGTCCGCCACATGGCATAATGACTACGGGGGCTCTTATGGAAAAAAAAGAGGGCCTTTGATGTGACACAAAGACCCTCGGTAAAATGGTGCGCAATACAAGATTTGAACTTGTGACCTTTGCCATGTCAAGGCACTGCTCTACCACTGAGCTAATCGCGCGTTATGTTTAACTTGCCTGTAGCAGGTCAACGGGCGAAACCTAGGATTACCGCCCGTTGAGTGCAAGGATTTTCTGCTTAAATTTCGAGAGCTTTCACTGAGATAACTCCAGCAGCAGCACCGAGTGTGTCGATAATCTCCTGAGTAGCAGGGGAATCGAGCTCGATCACTGTGAGAGCATTGCCTTCAGATTTATTGCGAGCGAGTGAGAGGTTTGCGATGTTGAGCTGGCTCTCAGCTAGCTGAGTTCCAATGAGTCCGACGATTCCTGGGCGGTCGTCGTTACGGACGATGAGGAAGTTTCCTGCTATATTGGTGTCGACGTAGAGCTTGTCGATCTCAACGATACGTGGGGACTTACCGATGATTGTTCCTGCGAGGCGGAATTTCTCACCACCTTTGTTGAGTTCAGCAACGATGAGCTCAGAGTACTCAGTGGTCGCATTGATAGTGGATTCGATGAGTTCGAGTCCAAGCTCTTTGGCGATAGCTGGGCAGTTGACGATATTAGTATCTTCGCGGCTTTCGGAAAGGAAACCGTGGAGCACTGTGCGTGACACAAGTGCTGTATCTTTCTCAGCAACAGCTCCGTGGAATGAAACGCGTATAGAGTCAGGGCTGACTGGTCCAAGCTTTGCGAGGAACTTTCCGAGCGACTTAGCAAGTCCGAGGTAGCCGCCGATCTCGTCGAGCGCCGCAGCGTCGAGCGATGGCATGTTGATAGCATTGCGGATCTCACCAGAGGTGAGGAAGTCGCGGAGCTGCTCAGCCACTTGGATACCTACATTCTCCTGAGCTTCGTTAGTGGATGCGCCAAGGTGTGGGGTGAAAGCTGTGTGCTTAGGAAGGTCAAAAAGTATGTGGTCAGATGCTGGTGGCTCGTCTTCGAATACGTCGAGTCCACACCCGGCGATGTGACCTGAGTCGATCGCTGCACGCAGTGCTGGCTCGTCGATGAGGCCACCGCGTGCACAGTTCACTACGATTGCGCCTTTGTTCATGAGAGCTAGGCGATCAGCATTGATGATGTGCTTTGTGTCAGGAGTCATTGGCACGTGGAGAGTGACAAAGTCAGCTCCAGTGAGTGCTGCGTCAGGAGTCTCAGCGAGCTCAACTTTGAGTTGGTCAGCGCGGGCTTGGGTGAGGAACGGGTCGAATGCGATGACTGTCATACCGAAGGCTTGAGCGCGCTTGACGAACTCAGTACCGATGCGACCCATGCCGATCACAGCGAGTCGCTTGGTATAAATTTCGATCCCTTTGAATGCTTTACGGGCAGCTGGGAATTCACCAGCGAGAACGCCTGCGTGTCCAGGTCCGATGTTACGTGCTGCAGAGAGCATGAGAGTGAACGCGAGCTCAGCAGTAGAGATTGTGTTACCAGTTGGTGTGTTCATTACGATCACGCCATTGTCAGTTGCAGCGTCACGGTCGACATTGTCAACACCGACACCTGCGCGGCCGATGACTTTAAGGTTTGTAGCCGCTTCAAGTACAGCGCGTGTCACTTTTGTTTGAGAGCGGATGATGAGACCATCGTAGTCGCCTATAATTTCAAGGAGAGCTTCAGGTGTGAGGCCAGTGTTTACGTCGACTTGAAGGTCTGGGTGCTGAGTGAGTGCTTCGACTCCAATTTCAGAGATTGGGTCAGATACGAGGATACGCTTTTTGGACATGGGCAAGAACTACGGATTCGACCGAACCTTGTCAAAGCCCGTGCGTGTCTTATTCGTCATCATCTTTTCTTTGTGCTTAAATTGCTACCATTCGTGATCTTTTTGGTAAGATGGTCGACTCTTTCAGCCAGTAAAGATGGGTGAAATAAACTGCTTTGAGTGCCCTTGCTTTGTCATCCTACTTAACTGATGGCAGCAAGACTTGACCCAGCGTGGAACTATGAAAGACTACTGATAGTTACTCAAATTTAGTTATGAACGAATACGAAAATAACCGCCGCCCATATTCCTCAAAGGTTGTGGATGGTGATGACCGTGCACCAAGCCGCGCCATGCTCTACGCTGTTGGCTTTGAAAAAGAAGATTTTGACAAACCACAGATAGCTATCGCTTCGCTTTGGAGTGAAGTGACTCCTTGTAATATCCACCTCGATAAGCTCGCAGTGGAAGCATCTAACGGGGCAAATGCAGCTGGAGGTAAGGCTCTTACTTTTGGTTCTATCACAGTTTCTGATGGTATCTCCATGGGTACAGAGGGAATGAAGTACTCTCTCGTGTCCCGCGAGGTTATAGCAGACTCTATCGAGACAACTGTTGGAGCTGAAGGAATGGACGGACTCGTTGCAGTTGGTGGCTGTGACAAGAACATGCCAGGTTGCATGATCGCGATCGCACGACTCAACCGTCCTGCAGTATTCATCTACGGAGGTACGATCCTTCCTGGTTGTGCTTCAGTAAAAGGTAAGCAAGAAGACCTCGATGTGGTTTCAGTTTTTGAGGCTGTAGGAAAACATGCAGCTGGTGAATTCAATGACGGCGAGCTTGAGACTGTCGAGAGCTGCGCTATTCCTGGTGCTGGTTCCTGTGGCGGAATGTACACAGCGAACACAATGGCTTCAGCTATCGAAGCTCTCGGAATGTCCCTTCCTAACAGCTCAGCGCAAGCCGCTGTGGGAGACGATAAGATGATGGATTGTTTCGACGCTGGTGCCGCCGTAGTTAACATGATCGACAAAGGTATCCGCCCTAGCGATATCATGACGCGTAAAGCCTTTGAAAATGCGATCACTGTCGTTATAGCACTGGGAGGTTCTACGAATGCAGTGCTTCACCTGCTCGCAATGGCTCACGCAGCTAACGTGGAGCTTTCTATCGATGACTTCACAGAAATCGGTAAGCGCGTACCTGTTGTTGCTGACCTCAAGCCATCTGGCAAGTACGTCATGGCTGACCTCGTGAAGATCGGTGGAACTATCCCACTCATGCGCACGCTTCTCGAAGCGGGCCTCCTCCACGGTGACTGTATGACAGTGACAGGCAAGACAATGGCTGAGAACCTAAAGAGCTCAACACTCTTCTACCCAGAAGGCCAGAAGGTCATCCTTCCGCTCGATAAACCAAAAAAGAAAGACAGTCACCTCCGTATCCTTTACGGAAACCTCGCAGCTGAAGGTTCTGTAGCAAAAATTTCTGGTAACGAAGGCACGCTCTTCACAGGATCTGCGCGTTGTTTCGATTCTGAAGAAGAATCCATGAAGGCAATCCTGGCTGGAGAGATCAAGGCTGGCGATGTCATCGTTGTTCGCCGCGAAGGGCCGAAAGGTGGTCCAGGTATGCGTGAAATGCTTGGGCCAACAGCAGCAGTAATGGGGCGCGGTCTCGGTGACAGCGTTGCGCTGATCACCGATGGTCGTTTTTCTGGAGGTTCTCATGGATTCGTGGTTGGGCACATCACTCCTGAAGCACATGTTGGTGGTGTGATCGGTCTCCTTAAGGATGGCGACACAATCACTATCGATGCTGAGAGTAATGAGATCAACGTTGACCTCACAGAAAATGAGATCGCGGAGCGTAAAGCTGCTTGGGTTCAGCCTGAGCCTCGCTACCGTCGTGGCGTTCTTGCCAAATACGCAAAGCTCACTGAGTCAGCATCAAAAGGTGCTGTGACTGACATGGGGCTCTAATCTAAGAGGTTATACTGTAGCCTAAAGCGTAGTCTTGCTATGAGGCTGCGCTTTTTTGTGCCCTTATGGCTTCAAGTTCGAGCTGATAATGGCCAAAGCTTAGGGAGGTTGGCATCGTTTCGCACACCTTATTTCCTCTAACAAACTTCTCCCAACTGGAATGATTGATGGGGGTGATGCAGGTATCAGCTTTGAGTGCTTTTTTCGAAACTATTCAGATTGATTACACAAGTAGCTTGATTGGAGTTGTCGCTATATTTGATGGCTGCTAGATGAAGTGGACCAATAGAGTGAGTAGGCAAGTCAAGGACATGAGGAAAGGCCTTAGTTTTTTTAGAAGTCATGGTGTGAAGTGTGTGAAGTACAAATAGTCGTCACCTATACAGCTTCATTTCACTGCTGAGGTATTGTGCGTAGCAGCGCAGAGGAATGTGTATGCGACGCAGTTAGGGCTGGTGAGCATTTGCTGTATGACTTGAGTTGGTCCTACAGTGTCTGAGTAAGATGTGGGAGTTGAACTAGTATACCTTTTGTAGCCTCTGCAGCGTTCATGCAAGCACAGGTTGACGTTACAGGCGGCTTGGTTAGCAGGTTCTACGAGGTATCACTTACCTACGCTGAGACAAGCAACCAATGTCAGGGCGCCGATAGCGAATATCCAAGAGCAGAGCTTATGTGTGAGTTCACTTGGCAGGGTGATTTCTTTAACTGATGTCATGGAATAATCGATTACATCGAGAAGTCTAGCAGACTGCCAAATAGTGTGTGCCCGTGTGCTGTAGGGTGTTCTTTGAATACAAAAATCTTGTTATACGAAAAGGGAGACGTTAGCGTTTAAAGCCATGAATTCTCTGCGTTTACTAGCTGTTGCCGCCTGTGTTGCGGTATTTTCCTCCTGCTCTTCTAGCGTTCATATGCCCAAGGGGAGCAGCAGGGGCTACACATCAGCTCGCACAGTGAAACGTGCACCTAATGCCTCGGCCATCACATCATCTCGCGAGAAGAGCGTGCACAACCTCATTCAAGGTAATATTAAGGCGCAATTCAAAGCGCGGGGGATGGGCTATAATGCTCCAGATGCAGATCTCGTAGTCGGTTACATGGTTGTCTACCAAAACAATTCTATGACCACCTCATTTGATGACTACTTCGGCTACGGACGTGGAGGCAGTGAAATCCTAGATCAGGCGCACAAAAAGGGGGTGATCGAAGGTAACCGCGCAGATTATTTTGAACGTGCAGGATTGATCGTCGACGTTATCGACGCCAAAACTAACAAGTTGATATTCCGCAATGTTTCTGTCGGAGACATCGTGAATGGTGCGACAGATGCTCAGCGAAAGCAGGCTATTGCGAATGCTGTGAATGAAGCTCTCGTTCCATTCTTCAAGTAAGTCTAACGATTTCTTATAAACTCCCAGTTGCTCGTCGTGGATGGGGAGTTTTTATCTTTAATTAGGCTTGCCGAGGGACAGCAAGGAATGCCTGGTGCAAGAATTCAATAACGCTGCTAGCTGTAAGGGTTTCTTCGGTTTCAGCCTGCGAAGCTATGGCTAACTGAGCGGCTTCGCCCGCTAACCAAGCACCTAGATTACAGGCTTCTATCTGAGAGTATCCCTGAGCGCAGAGCCCTCCAATGAGTCCGCTGAGAACATCACCTTGACCAGCAGTCGCCATTGCTGGGGATCCGCTGGAATTGATGAATAGTGGTGAACCAGGGGCAGTGATAATTGTTCGGGCTCCTTTCAGCAGGAGGGTGATAGAATGGAGATTACAGAAGTCCTGAGCCGTTTCTTCTCGACTACCAGAGCTGAGGTGTAAGCGTTTCATTTCCCCGGGGTGTGGGGTGAGAATACATTTAGAATGGAGAACTGAGTGCTTTTGCTCTCTGGCAATGAGGTTGAGTATGTCGGCGTCTAATACGGTTGGTACTCCGGATTTCTCAACAAGCTCTATAAGCTGGTTTGCGAGGTCGCTCGGAGGATTCCCAATGCCAGGGCCGAGCACAAGCGCATCGAAGTTTCTCTCTAACATGGATAGTGGAGTAATGCTGGACTGCACCATTATTTCGGGCGGCAGCATGGGGGCTAGGGTGGGATATAGAGCAGGAGGTGTAAACATTGTGATGAGGCCTGCACCGGATTTCAATGCAGCTGTGGCCGTCAAGACTGCGGCGCCTAACATTCCTTCGGACCCAGCCCAAATACCAACCCTTCCAGCCTGACCTTTGTGTGTATCGAAGTCACGCCTCCGCCTGCTTAGTGTGTGTGGGGTGATGAGTTGGTACGCTGCCGAGGCCGTCTCTAGGGGGTGCTCTTCAAAAGCGTCGAGAACTACCTGACTGATGGCTCCTACATGGCTTGTACTCATACTGTGGAGTAGTCCAGATTTTGGATATCCGACACTGAGAGTGTGGTCGGCTCTTACCGCACCACTGTAGATTTCGCCAGTGTCTGCGTTTACCCCACTTGGCGAATCCAGAGCAACGACTATGCAGTCCATCGAGTCGCGCGTCTCGTTGATTTCAAGAGCAATATCGGCGAGTGGTGGTCGGATCGGGCCGCTAGCTCCGATACCTAACATGCCGTCAATCAATAGTGATCCAGCTGGAGCGGGGGCAGAGCTGTCGAGTGATACGCCGTGCAGAGCCTGGAACATTTTGAGTGTGAGTGGACTAAGTTCGTTTAGCGAATACGGGCAGCGTAGTTGGAGTTCCCAGCCGGCATATTGTAGGTGCCTGGCTATGACTAGGGCATCTCCAGCATTGTGACCTTTACCTAAGTAAGCGGTAGCGCGAGAATAGTGAGGGAAGTAGCGTAAAATACTCTGAGCCATACGTTCACCAGCTTGCTGCATCAGAGCTTCAGGCGTGTGACCGATCGCAAAAACGGTATTTTCTAAATCGCGCATCGATTCGCAGCTGACGGATTGCATAGCCATTTTTATAACAAGAATGGCACGGATCGGCCATTCAAATGCGTAAGCTTTGCCAAGTAGTCCAGCGCGTGCTATGGCTTGAGTCACCAGAAGCCATGAAGCAGTACAATAAATTAGCAGAAACGACGACCCCAGAGGGCGAACCATTGGAATTATTTGAGCACGATGGTGAGTTTTTTATAAGCTCACGAGGAGAAAGGCTGATGACGAGTATTGCCTATGGATCTGATGACTC
>NZ_JBDOPO010000116.1:0-7228 GCF_039830215.1 Rubritalea sp.
GACTCCTCGTTTTTTGAGATCGGTAAAAAACTCTCTCCAGTACCTTCCGCTTCGGATAAAGCACATGAGACTCCGAGGACCATGTGCTTGCCGTCCTCTCTCCGCACACCTACAGCAATAAGCGTTGCACAGTCTCTAGCGCATCCGTCGATACGCACTTTATAGTAAGTCGCATCAACGATGAGGTGAGCTATTTCAGGGAGTTCTCGTTCTCGCCATTGGGTAAACTCGGTGTCTAATTCGACAGTTAGATTAGATACTTGAGTTGAGCTTACTTGAAGCCCTCCGCACATGGATTCTAAAATTTTAGTCACCCTGCGTGTACTGACGCCTTGAATATACATGGATGCTATTGCGGCTTTGAGCGCTCTGTCGCTACGAGACCCTTTCTCAAAAAGAGTTGTGTGGAATAGCTCTGAGCTGTCTCTGACTTGAGGCACTTGAAGCTCAAGTTTGCCCATCGTGCTGTTAGAATTACGCTTCTTGAAGCCGTTGGCATACCCTGAACGTTCAGCAACACGTTGATGGGGATGCGCATTTAAATGCTTTACTCGCTCTAGCAGCATAGCTGCATTGAGAAGTTTTTCAGCTATGGTGGGTAAGCCGTCGCTGAGGCCACTAGTAAGAAGAATATTGATGAGATCGTCTGATGAGTTAGGAAGTGTTTGTTCGTCCATTGGTCGGTGCTTTTGTGTTTGCACCTTCAGTAACTGACCTGGGCGGCCCCTCTTGCAAGAGGGCGAGGCGTTTTGAGTTTTTACAGACGTTTTTTTACACTACCAAAAAAACTCACGGCGGATTCAATATGCTAGGGAATAATTGTTAGAAGTAGACGGTATATCATTCGTAAAGTTATTTTTACAACAAAGCAATGAACCTGAATATCACCACCTTCGAGAGGCTGAGCTTGGAGGAATCTACGATTCTACCGCATGAATAAAGCAGGAAAACCCAAGCTGAAATAGCTATAGCCATAAGAGCCAGCCAAGGGTCAATCAGGAAAGAATTGAAGCGCAATAGAGGCAAGCTGGCCTAGCGTATGAAGCAGTCACACGAGCAATCTCTTTTACGGCAAAAGAAAACAAATTAGTTCACGTGCGATACCGTGGAACTCGGAGCTGAAGTAGTAAGGCGCATTTTAAGCAAACTCAGCCCTGAGCAGATCAGCATAGCCTTCAAACGAGTAGGACAAACAATCAGTCATGGGACTATCTAACACTACATAGCAGAGGAACGGACAACGGGTGGAAGCTTATTTAAGGAGTTACGCATCAATGCAAAGCGTCGCAATCGATGTCGATTCGGCACCAGTCGAAGCAAAATACAGAATAGAAGCTTGGAGGAGCACCACAATACCGTTGACGCTAGAGCTCGTATTGGAGACTGAAAGGGGATTTGCTTGCGGGTATCCCAGTGACTAGGTTTATCCTAAGACTCTTTGAACTAGAGAGTCGAACGGGACTATTGAGCAAGCTAGAGAAAAAAAGGCCCGCGATACCTCAGCGTGGGTGACCATCAAGAAGTTAAAGGATGATCGAGAGGAGACGCCCACCTATGATAACGGCCTTGGATTTGCAGGACATGAGAGGGTAAGCAAGAAACTCGAAGCCGCTAGTTATTTTTGCGCACCATGTGCTAGTTGGGAAAAAGGCGGAGTTAAGAACTTTAACGGCATAGTACGTCAATACTACCCGAACGGCAGCAGCTTTGAAGCAATCACAGAAAAAGATCTTAAGTTCGTTATATCAGAGCTCAACACACGCCCAAGAAAAATATTGGACAGCATGACGCCGTCAGAATTTAACCAAAGAATACAGCGCAGTCTAAATCTGTTAGAAAAAAATCTCTAGAACTTTGAATTTACCGAATATAGATGCTCCACCCTGCTCCGCTAAAAGTAAATAATGCAATAGCCCCCCCAGCCAGTTTTTGCAAAGTCTGGAGGGGGGGGGGTGAGTTTACTACCTACTGCTTATTCGCTACTCCCCAAGCTCATGTATCGTCATCCAAACTGGAAAGATTGCTTCGTCGAGGTCTTTGGTCTCCACATCGATCTCTAACTTCAATTCATGCACTGGCTGGAGGCCTTCGATACTTAAGAAGACTGATTTACCATCCGCCTTGAGTTTTGCCTCAGTGACGGCTAGCTTGCTCCATCCTTGTTTATCTGCATCGTTGATGAGATATTCTTTAGAGCCGTAGACGCTGCTCCACTTGATGTTGGCCGCTTTTATGGCATAGGACTCTGGATCCTCCGCTAATTCATCATCCAACTCAAAGTTAAAATGAACCAACAAACCTCCTTGCTTTGCTTCAATTTTACTTACGGTATGCAATGCTGAGCCAGTGTATCGAATACGGTCGATACCACCAAGCTCTGCAGCATTGGTTTGCCAACCGCGAAGACCACCAATGAAGAGTTGCCCATCTGCGGGATTGAAACGCGAGCGCATAGCAGAAGATGTGAGACGGGTTGGAATTTTGACCACCCCACCCTGAATTTGGCCATTCACCTCCTCATGGAAGACTGAATAGAGTGAACTCATACCATAGGAAGAGTGCAGCATGGTGCCTTTAGGAAACCCCCACTTGTCACTAGTCACCCACACCTGATCACCGCCGGAATTATCAACAGATTTTGGTAACCAAACAAGCGGCTTTGGCATTTCAGTAGGATCCGGTTTTTCTTCTTTGGCGGACCAGCTCGAAGTATTAAGCTTGTCCTTTTGAGCATAGGTGTCGACGACACCACCAAAGTAGTCTTTGCTCACCCAATGAATAGGGCAACGGGGCATAAATGAACCTTCATTGTCGCCAGCTGTGACTTCCCCATTTGGTCCTACACCAATCCCGTTAGGAGCACGGAACCCAGAAGCAAACTGCTCAAGCGTCTTACCATCTTTACTTAACTTGAAGATGGATCCATTTGCCGTTGAGAGCCTCTCAAAGCCACGACCACCAGCATTTACTGGAGCACCCTGAGCAAACCAGAAATCCCCATCCTTATCAACTGTGAGATCAAAGCTGAAAGCATGGAAACCTTTATTCAAGGGCCAAGAATTGTTGAATGTCTTGTAGAAGTCCGTCTCGCCATCGCCATTCAGGTCTTGGTGGAGAGTTACTTGATCAGCTCCGAGCGTGTAAATGTCATTACCAACCACTGCTACTCCTAGGGTCTCGTGCATGCCGGTCGCTAGCAATTGGAACTCTAACTGTTCCAAGTTACCACTAGTTCCAGTCACTTTCCAAAGTTCACCATCCCAAGTGGAGAATGCTAGGCTATTACCGTCTGGAAAAAAATCAAATCCACCGACACGCATGGTGAGCCCGAATGGGTTCTCATGGGGCAAGGTAATCTTATCAGTAAGGTAAGCACCCTTCCCCTTACCCATGACACCTTTAGTGACGATCGGCTTGTCGGTCTTAAAGCGCGCTGGACCACCTTTGGTTAAACCCACGAGTGGCTTCAAGCCCTGCGCGTATTTGCTAACAGCCTCAGCTGTAGACTTACCATCCCACGCTGCAATGCTGATCGACTTTTCTTCTGCATCTGCTGGGATACTCAAATAGAGTGCACCGTCCCTCGCTACAAGGCTTGCCGCTCCAGTCACCAGCAAAGTCGTGTTGCCAATCTTAGCTGTGGAGCCAGAAACTTTAGCTTCACCATCAGCTAAATAAAGAGTTTTTGCCTTATTTAACCCCGTGATATCTAGCTGACGCACAACCACTTTATCGTCACCTACCATCAGCCCTATCGGACTATCTAACACATTAACTTCACCCACACTATAGGAGAAGACGACTTGCTTACCGTAAATGTAATAACCGTGGAATTGCGCCCAATCGCTGGGCAACCCACCAAGGTTAGGTAAATGCCCATCAGAAGCTCGGGGATCACCAAACTCGCCATCGGCATTCGCCCATCCTGGGAGGTTTTTGGCAGCATACAGAGCCTGCTTCTCATTCCATGAAGGCGTTGCCCCGTGACCATTTTGGTAGGGCAGGCCATGAAATCCTGCACCACCACCATTCGTCCAGGCCCCTGCTAACTGAAACGTGTCAGCATTAAAGACAGCTCCTACGTTTGTGGTATCATCGAGTAGATTAACAAAATAGGCACGGTTCACATCGTAAGCATCATCAGCGCCTGCAAGGACATTTGAAATCACTGGTCCGCGTTTACTGAACACTTCTTTGCGTAGCTTCACTGTGCTGTTCAGAGCATCAGCTCCTGTCAATTCACGAAACTTAATATTACGAAACGATACCTCTCCACGGTGATCCTGCAAGCCGATGACGCCCTTCTGAAGCATCCCATAGTCTTTATTGTCTTTAAATTTACTATTAGGCAGGTGCTTATCAAACCACGTTTCATCACCAACTGTGTAGCTGTAGAGTTTTTTGCCATTGAGATAGTGGGTGAACTCGTTATTGCGACAGGTTATCCTCACTTTGTTCCAGCCATCTTTTTTCAGCACCTTCGAACGTTTACGCATTGCGATAATATCATATAAAGCCCCTGCCGAGTTTTTACCAAGGTCTTTATCCGTGTCGTTCATGATCTGCATTTCTAACGCATTTTTCCAAATTGCTCCTTTAGCATTTGAATCAACACGCAAGAACACACCACTGTTACCTTTGGTGTTCCACTCTAACTCGAGTTCGTAGTTCTCTGCGAGTGAAGCCGGAAAGTAAATGTCTCCACCACTACTATTAGCGGCGAGAGAGAGCACGCCGTCTTTGGCAGTCCATCCACCTTCTTCGAGCGGCTTACGCGTCTTCCAGCTATTGATCCCCTTGAGAGTCATGCCGTCAAAGAGCGGCTTCCAACCGATCACCTGCTCTTCCTCAGTGATAAGCACTGGCTGATCAGCGAAGACCATAGGTGCTCCCGCAAAAGTAGCTCCGAAGAGTGCCGCGCTGAGTATTGATGATGTTACTTTCATTGTCATATTATTAAATTTTTGTGATGAATTGATTACTTATTAGATTGTTTGTTGAGCTCCAACATCCATCTCCAGATGGCATCCATCTGCTTATGGCCGTCACCGTCGAGCGGCTCACTGAGTGTGGTAACATTTTCCTCTACGAAATACTTTGGCATGATCGTAGCCGGGTCAATGCGGCGTGGGTCACGCATCCATCGATGGTAGTAGTCTTCGCGTAGTCGCGCTCCGGAAAATTGGAGGTTTACCCCTGCTGCTTCGAACACTGCCAGTGGTTTTGCCTCTGCCGCCCCGTGGCAGGCCGCGCAACCAAAGCCACCGACCATACCAAAGAGGGTCTTACCAGGCTCCTCAGCTGCAGTAGTCGTGCTCATTTCATTAATCACACCATAAGCTGAGGGGAAAGCTTCTGCTAGATTCTTAGCGCGTGACGGGAAGGCGGGCATGCGCTGCTTGAGCCAAGGCCGCGTTTTTGTTTTCAGAGTCCCAGAGAATAGCTGAGCCATCCAATCTGGACGGAGCTTTTCTCCGATAAAGGTAAGATCAGGTGGATTTCCACCATGGCCATGAGCTTCGTCGACTTCACCTATATATTTAGCCGAAAGCGAATGGGTCTTAGTGAGACCGCTGAGGTCGTCATCCATCTGGTGACATGCTGCACAGTTGAGGTTTTCGAACTGGCGGCTGGCGTACTCAGCTTTGTTGAAATAGGCCAGAGACTTCACTGCCTGTTGATCTTTTAGAAAAGCTGTGAGTGCAGCTTTGTCATTGGCATTGAGCCCATAGCGAACACCTTTTCCTGTATCGCCAAGGCAGCTGCTAGATGCAGTTACTTTGTTGGAGAGCTGTGCGAGCGGCACGTAGCTGGCAGTAGATTTTTCCACTCCATCATGGCACTGTGCACAGTGGTTGCTCGCGACGAGAATCTCGCCTTTTGCTGCATCCCCTTTTTCTGGGAGTATGGCTTTCTTTGATGCTAAGCTTCTGACGAAGGCTGCTAGATCTGCAGCTTCTTTGTCATCCAAGCCGAAGTCTGGCATGCGAGTAGAGGCGTGATTCTTACCGGGATGCTTAAGGAAGGCAACCAGAGCTCCGTCAGAGTATTTGTGCGCTGCATTGAAAAGATCAATTGGAGCTTGGTTCCATGTCGCTATGTCTTGGTCGGCCTCAGAGCGATGGCAGGCAATACATCCAAGGTCGTGGAATTTGTTGGCTCCGGCGGTTATGTCTCCGGCTATTACGTTGGAAGGAGCTTCAGTCAGAGTTTTAAGGTAAGCTGCGATGTGTTTCGCGTCGTCGTCGTCCGATAGAACTTTCGGCATACGGGCGTGCGCACGAAGACTTTTAGGGGCTTTCATCCACTCTGTCATCCATGCCTCATCCAGCCTGCTTCCAACACCTGCCAATGATGGTGCCATCTCACTCACTTCTGGCATTCCTTTCGCGCCATCGTGGCATTGCGCGCATTTTAGTTCTGCAAAAAGCGCCCGACCTCGGCGCACGAGTGTGGCTTGTGAAAGTTTCTCGTCAGCTTCGTGTTGTAGTAAAGATGCTGGCAATGGCTCTTTGCCAAATTCGCGGCCACGCCACATAAGACGGAAATGACCAGCTCCGCTCTCAGGGCTGCTGTAAACGACCTTGATTGGGACCAACCCTGAATTGAGCCGCAATCGTTCAGACTCGCTGTTACCTAGCTTGGAGTCTTCTTTCAGCACTGACTCACCATCGATGAACAGCTCAGCTGAGCCAACCCCTTCGAATGAGAAATACACGCGACTGCGCTTATCTATATTGAGCTGTCCATGCCAAGTGGCGGTAAATTGACCTGGTGCTAAGAAAGCCGTTGGCGACTCCCCTTCTTCGACAGCTATGGAGATTCGTTTACTTAAGCGCGAATCTTCCCCCTCTGCAGTTTTCACACTAAATTGCACCCCAGCGGCCTGAGTGGGCATAGAACTCACACCACACAAAGTGGCAATGAATAGATATTTCACTAACAGTTTGATAATATGTTATAGTTTAAGATTAGCACCGCATCTTGATGCAATTGAGATTAAAACTGTGCGTTCACTGATAAGGTAAATGCTTTAATTTTTAATTCTCGTGATCACAACAATAGCGATTGACATGAAAGTATAGCCCCCGGTGAAATAGTCTATCATTCTTTTAGATGATAGCTGATCTAAGACATTCTAGGACTACGGACATATACGTTCCCTATGGCTCAGAAATCTTACTGTAACCCTGTGGGCAGTATGTATGTGAACCCCATTGGGGGGGCA
>NZ_JBDOPO010000362.1:0-7196 GCF_039830215.1 Rubritalea sp.
CTCGGGTGAGACATTGCTTCCTTAGCCTCTGTGCCATACCTAGAGCCATGGCTACTCTGGTAGCTTGGCTGGCATCTGCGATTTCTAGCGCATGGGATTAGACCTCACTGAGGCTAGTTGAAGTTTAAGATGTTAGGGCGCCAGTGGCTGCGAATTGACGTGCTGCAGCGGCGATGCATGGGTGAGTCTGAGCGTAACTAGGAAGGTTATTTGCTCAAGTGGCGACGAGTTCTTAGATGTCTTTCTTTTTTAGAAACTAACAAATATGGAGAGTGGAGAGTTCCAGCTTGCACAAAATCGTTTCTGAGCCTCTGATTCATCTTATGTCGACCAAGGTTCGTTACATACTCAAAGAGCAGTCATTCATGTTGGGATTGATCGTGCTGATTAGCATGGTTTTCGGGGGGCAGCTTCTGTTTGGAGTGGATACCTATAGACCCTATATGATGGTTCCAGAGGAGGTTGTTACGGCATGGGATGCAGCCCTAGCGGGGGACATTGATGTCAGTGCCTTTTTGACGATTTTAAGTTACGCCTTTCTGCATGGAGGTTTCGAGCATTTGTTATTCAACATGCTCTACCTTTGGATTTTTGGTGCGCTGGCAGTTGAGCTTATTGGGAGTAAGTGGATGTTGGTCACTTTTGTGGTCACAGCTATTTGTGGCAGCATGTTGCATGTTGTGATGAATGCCGGCAGCCCGATTCCTACACTTGGAGCATCGGGAGCTGTGATGGGATTCCAAGGCCTCTATCTTGGTATGGCGGTGAGGTGGGCCCTTCCCGACCCTGAGATTTGGCCGATGGATAGGCCTATCCCACCCGGTCAGCTCGCGATTTTGGGTATTATAGGTTTAGTGATGGACTATATGGGGTTTCTAGGAGGAGGCCTAGGGGTGGCTTACAGCGCGCATTTAGGCGGGTTCATTGGCGGGATAGTGCTTGGAGCCTTCGTCGTACCGATGCCAGGCTCAGCACGGCATCGTTGAGATCGTGTTAGAGCTAGCCACAAAAAAACCTTACTGAGAGCTTCTCAATAAGGCTTTTAGTGAAGGTAAGAGAATGGGGCAAGGGGCTTCTCTATGACTCTAAATTATTTTAGGTAAAGAGGACGCTTAGGCTAGACTGGGCCAAGGATGTGTAAATTTCGGAGATTTCTTCAGGTACGCTTGCTCCATTAGGGTTCTCCTCCAGAGCGTACTGGAGTGTGTGCATGAGAGCATCGGCTTGTTCATCGATAGTTGCTTCCAGAGTTAGGGGGAAAGGAGCATCGAGCAGGGCTAGGCCTGAGTTTATCGGGAAGAGCAATTCTTCAGCCCAACCAAGGATTGTCTCGGTCGGGGAGTGATCGGGAAAGCGTGCGGAAATGAGACCAAGGATGTCGGCTCGTGCTGAAACGTTGATCAAAAGTGCGAGGAAAAACCGAAGGTCGGGGTCTTCGATTTGGCCACGCATGCTGGCAATCGTCTCTCTGCGGCCTCCTTCAGCTAGAGTCACAGCAATGCCATCGGCTAGTTCACCGTGTTTCTGTTCAAAGGTATCGAGGATAGCATCCCACTCACCGAGTTCTTGTAGGCAGCCCATGGAGTCACGCAGTATGAAAAAGCCACGTTCGAAATCTAGTTTGGTGATCATTTCTCTTACCAGTAGCGCGTAGGCTGAATGGCCGAGGGTCTCTAGCACATAGAGGAGTTGATTACGACGCATCGTGAGCGTGTCCGCTGAGTTCGGATCGATGGCGACATGGGGAGGGAGGTAGTTGAACTGGGCACCTGCGTCGGGGTCGTTTTGGGTGCGGACCACGACGGTGACGGAGGGCGAGTCTAGATGGAAGAGCGAGTGGATGCAGCCGCGGCCGGAGCTGATAGGGACCGTGCGTCCGGCTTTTAGAAGCTCGATTTGCTTCATGCTGAGGTCGCCGAGTCGCAAATGGGGCGTGACAGAATGGGCTTCTTCAAAGTTGTATTCAGTGTGGATGCTGGAGCCAGACATGACATGAAACGCGCCGGAAAATGCGTGTTGATGAATATCGGTGGTGCCGTCTAACCAAAACAAGATTTGAATGTAGAAACGTGGATGAGAAAAGGCCACTAACTCGGGTTGGCCGAATCCAGACATTCCTTGAAGTGGTTGCTCGTCATTGATGAGGAACTCGCGAATGAGTTCGCCTAGATCGACGTTCCGAGCTGGTGGAGCTTCCTCTAGCGCCGCCTGAGCAATTTCCGGGAACGATTCTAGGGAGAAATTGTTCTGTTGCCAGCGTTCTTGGACTGTTCGCCCGAGTTGTTCAAAATAGGAATTCATGTTTACGAGTGATGTGTGAGTTTGGGTGTGAGCTGACTTTGGGCTTCCCCACGGATTTTAACCGGGGGATATCTAACTGACAGGTAGGTTAGTTAGGCTGATTTTTCAAGGTTGGAGTGTAGTTCTAGGAACTCTTCGGGTGCTAGATTCCTTGACGATGAGTGCGTACGTCTTCTGTTGTAGAAGCCCTCGATAGGCTGAAAAATAGCAAGCCAGGCTTCACATCGTATTTCAAAATATCCGCTATCTGGCATTCGCCTACGTTTGGGCGAACTCCAAAAGCTCTCACAACAGGAGTAGTCATAGCAATTTCCTTTAACTAACATCGACATGATCGACCTGGGATGTTTCAAGTTTCAAGAGTTTTGCCCTTCTGGCTTAGACCTTGGGTTCTAGCATGAGTTTGGTGACAGTATTTTCACTACAGTTGAAGCTCCAATCATTGAGTTCTGAGAACATTCTTGGAGAATCGTAAACCCGTTAGATTTTGTAGCTGTGCACGGCTTTTATCTCAGCTGCATGCCTAATCTTAGATTCATCGTCGATCTGTGGGATGAGAGTACACAAACGCGGGTTTAAAGCTTAAAGGTGTAGTTGCGAAACAGATAAAAAACAAACCAGCTATTTGCAATAGAGTCTTACCTGTGCTGATTTTTTTGGGGAGGCTATAGCCTTCGTATAATCGAGACCCTTTCGGAGAACTACCTACTTCTCCGATGCAATACCAGCTCCCCAGCTAGTTGCTCTCAATAGTCAAAGCCCTGCTATCGAATACACGACACATTTCTACGTAAAGTTAGAGACTGCGCCTTGCCCAATTGCAGCCTCAGCTCCGTTCTGCCTGTTCGAAGGTTTTGCTGTAAATATGGGGCACAAATAGTTAGCGTATATCCTGACTCGCACCACACAGCCACCTAACAACTTGACTAGTGAAGTATGTCGAATAAAATTGTAGCTGTTTCGGCTAATTTTACCTTTCACTGTTTGTCCTTGGTGTATGTTTATGAGCTAGTAAAGGCCCAGCCTAAGATTAGGGGTACGCTCAAACCACTGAATCATCTCCGTCACTTTTATTGGCAATTTAGCCAAATACAAAATTCTATGGGCTAACCGAAAGCTATAGAAGAGGGCAAACATATTCAGAGATCACTGACCTTGGCTTCAAAACTGTGAAGTTCGTGTCACAAACCATACCAGCTCGAGAGCAGGGAAGATCCTAGCTGACAATTTTTATCCTACTTAGCAAAGGTGAAGTTACCCTTGAGCCTTGGCCTATCGGTAGTCCTTGAGGTAGCCGAAGCTCACTAGTTGACTATTTTCTTCGTAGTGCAAACGGTACTTCAAGCATGCCAAGCTTCTGCGAAGTGTCACCTCAGGAATCGCTTGGAAGACTGGCTCAGAGCTGTGGAGTTCTTCGAGTCGGGAGTTTGCAATGCGCGAGCTAAGATGGTGAATGTGGTGGAAGCCAATGTCACCTTAAAACTACTGGAGCACTATAGGTAGTTTGTAGAAGGCGCTTCTTTCGAGTGCTGCCGCTGCAAAACTCCATTCCTCGTTGCGCACCTTATACACAACTGCGAATTGGAGCTGTACACAGACAATCCAGACACCGACTGAGTTAGTCCACAGCTCAGAAAGGAGGTCTTTCATGCTCGCTTCTTTCACGGAGAACCTTTGCCAAATGAAAAAGAGGAAAATGGGAGAGAAGATGAAGAGGATCCATGGGTTGCTTACTAATCGGGAGAGTACAAGCATCATCCAAGACGAGGCTTGGTATTCTTTGATAGTGTCATTGTCCAGACATCGTCTACTGAGCGCCTATCGAGGTGATCGGTTGTGTAGTGGTGGATTTTGTGCTCCCAATGCCAGAACTTATAGGGTGTAAAGGTGCGAACTCCTAATAGTTGTCCTAGAAAGTCGTTTGCTATAGCTAGTTTAGCCTCTGTATTTAATGGTTTAAGCTGAGGATGAGGGGAGGATCGTTAAAAATGTCTTAACCAATGCTTTTCCCACAATCTAAAGCCTCCTTTGAAGGCTGCGCGGTTATCGACGCGTCGGGTATTATCTGGGAGATCTTCTATGAGTTCGGCTTGTCCACCGCCAAGCACAACGTCATCGGCGTTGCAGGCGCTACGAAGGATATCGATGACTGCTAAGGCATGGCGATTCCACTTTTCTAACCCAAGGCGGGCAAAACCTTCTTTGCCGACGTAGTCCTCGAAGCTCCGATCCTTGCGGTAGGGTAGATGGCCAGCTTCAAGTGGGACGGGGGTGCCATCCTTGATGAGGGTGGTTCCAAGGCCTGTTCCAAATCCGAGGAAGAGCATGGAGCCTTTATCGTAGCAACCCACAGCCTGCATGGTCGCATCGTTTATGACCTTAGTGGGGAGGCCAAATGCTTTTTCAAAATCGAATGCGACCCATCCTGAGCCGAGGTTAATCGGGTTTTTGACCGGTTTGTTGGCACTCACCACGCAGGGACAACCAACGGAGACTAAGTCGTATTGCCAATGGCTGGTGGCTTCTACGACTTGTTTGACTAGTCGATCGGGTGTGAGGTCTGGTTCAGAAGGGATTTTGATACGCTTCTCTTGGCCGCTGGCGAGGGTCTTGATATTTGAGCCACCTATGTCGACGACGAGAATGCGTTTTTGATCAGAAGAATCAGCGGGCATAGCAAAATGCTACTGAAAACTGTGGGCTCTGAGCAATACTGAAATTGTACATACTACTGGGCCTATGGATAGATTATGAGGCTTGTAGCTCTATGACAAAGAGAGTGTGTGACGCTTGGAAGTCATGGGTTTAGCAAATTCTCTTTAATGACGTCAGAGATGAGGCCTAGAGTGGGAGTATCTTCTACTAACTTATTTGTCAGTGCATTTTAGCAGCGACATTTGTTCTGAATACTCACCAGTCCTATGCTGAGCTGAAAGCGCACAAGGGCCGGGCAATCGACGCATTAAGTAGTTAGATAGACTATAGAAGCTATTCGCCTCGGTTCTTGCAAGATAAGCCAAAGGAGGCTGACCGTGTCGTTAGCGTATGAAACTGAGGATTCGGCCCGTGCGGCTCAAAACTTCGAAAATTATTAGCTATTTTGAGAAGCTGTCGCGGACAACATTGAAGAAACTACTTTTGGTTGTTGGTGACAGGAGTTGGCCATCGCATCTAGACTGGACTAAGGCAACTAGCAATTGAACACCTTAGGAATCTAAAATTGCCGGTGAATATGGCAATTCAAAAAGTGTGCTTTCAAGACTTTTATAGGATAGGTTACTCAGATCGAAGCTTAAATAGGGGAACCGCATGGTCACCAATCCCTCGGGAGAAGGATGGAAAGATGTTACCACTAGATCGGGTTGATAGATTGTATTATGAAGCAAAGCCAGACGTCGCTCAAGACGGTGCGCGCGTGGGTGTTCCTAGAGGAATTAGAAGACAATGCTGTACCAACGTGCGAACGCTTATTTTCAAGTGATTATGCCTCCCATCTCTGATTGGTGTAATCCACCATTTTAAGCCTCGTCGGAAGGCGCGCTGAAAGGCAGTCAGAAGAAGCGTGACAATTTAGCTGCAAACGGGAAAGAGAAGACCTCTTCAGCGACCTGCAACTTTGGCGGCCAGAAAGCCGAACGCTAGTGTGTGGGCGGAGAAATTCGATTATTCAAAAGAATGATCACAGAAAGCAAGCTCTTCAAAGACCAGTGCCATTGGTTCACTTCTCTAGTTTCAAAAGATGAGGGCGCGAAGCCTTCGGTCAAGTTTCTGGGGAAGCTAGACGCAACGAAGATCAGAGGAGTCTAGATGAATAAGGTTAGCCGCGTACTTGCTTTGGCCTTTGTAGTTTAATAAAGTGGGAGTACAGTAGCAAGTAGTTAGCATGTCTCGCTCATTCGGCTTTTTCGCAGGAGGATTCGCTTAGTTCTTGCGACGAGCTCGGTAGATGCAGTGCCTCGCTTTTTTGGAATGTTCGTGGGGTTTTGCTGCGTAGGCTTCGACTTCGAACCCAGTTTTCTCCAAGAGTTTCTTGAACTTAGGAGCGGGCACGGCAAGCCAATAAGTAACAGCACCATTTGGGGTAAGTACGTTTTTGATTTTTGCTAAAAAGCTGAGTGAATACATCTTGTCATTTTCCTCGGTGATTAAGTCGTCTGGGCTATTGTCGATGTCTAGTAGGAGAGCGTCGCAGCTGGCCTTCGGCTTGCTGTTGAGGATGTCAAAGAAATCGCCTTGAGTGATCTTGGTACGAGGGTCTTCGAGAAGGGGACCATTGTGCTCGACTAGGAATGTGCGGTTCCATTCGATGATGGGTGGCATCAGCTCAGCTACTTCCACAGTCGCGGGAGAGCCGATGAGCTCGAGTGCGCGCTTGAGTGTGAAACCGAGCCCGAGTCCACCAATAAGGACTTTTGGGTGAGCCGGGCGAGAAGTATTGCCTTCTAATATGTCAGCACACCCGATCTCGGAGAGCATTTGTTCAGAGTAGGTTAGGGCCGTACTCATGAGCTCAAATCCATTGTATTTCAGATAAAAGTTTCCGTCGTGCTTGTGCAGAGAGAATTTGGTCCCGTCAGTCATTGTTGACTCACCCAGATTTGTGTAAGGTTTCATGGCGTTAGGCTTTACTAAAACATCACGGTGAACAAGCTTAGAGATGGTCTTGAGGATCAGAGTTTAGTGGACTCTCTAAATAATGCTAGCGCACTATGAAGCCTTCTCGAAGTTCTGAGATGCACCGCTAAGAACGAGCTCAATAGCCAAAGTGAGAATTTGATCAGAGCTCACGAAATCGATGTACTGGAGGCTATATTTACCAAGTTAAACTAGGTAGTTTGTGGCTATTTAGAGTTGGTTTGAAGGCATCCTTCCAGCAACCGTTTTGTCTGGTCTAA
>NZ_JBDOPO010000291.1:0-7093 GCF_039830215.1 Rubritalea sp.
TCCCGTAGAGCTATAGGCTTCATGGTTGTCTGTGAAGGAGCTTTGTTAGGCTTGATCGGTGGGCTCTTTGGCGTGCTAGGTTCAGCGTTGTTCTTCTATCTTAAATCATTCACTTTGGGTAACGAGGGACTAACTCTCGCTCTCACTCCTACCTCCATGGTTGTTATCACTGGCCTGCTCCTTGCTGTTTCGCTCGGCTTGCTGGCTTCTATTTATCCAGCCTACAAGGCGACTTCTCGTCCACTGGTTCAATCACTAAGCTCCTAGTTCTATGTTACCTTTTTCGTACGCACTCAGAAATCTATTCCGCGACCCATCTAGGCTCGCGCAGACCGTGGGGGGCTCAGCACTGGTCGTGTTGTTACTCGTCGCTGCTGTGGCTCTGAATCAAGGCATGGACCGCGTCCTCGCCACTTCAGGCTCCGCAAAAAATGTGATCCTCATGGGCAAAGGTTCGGAGGAATCGATCGAACGCTCAGAGGTCCATCTCGAAGCCGAGGCCGCTGCGGCGACTTCCGTCCGAGGTCTCGATTCCCAACTGGGAGTCACCGCCATCTCAGGTGAAATATTCTACCAAGCCCCGCTCGAAACCGAGTCGGGAAATGTTGAACAAGCCTTATTCCGTGGAGTGTTAGAAAGTGCGTTGTTAGTGCACTCTACTGTGCGGGTGTTAGAAGGGCGATTCCCTCAGTCAGGTGAGGTCATGGTGGGGCACTTAGCGCACCGAAAGCTCGGGGTTGATGCCGATCAGACAGCGGTGGGAAGAACCCTAAAGTTCGAAGACGCAACTTTCAAAGTTGTCGGAATATTTGAGGCTCCTTTCACGGTCTTGGAGTCGGAAATTTGGTTCGACCGCAATGACCTAGCAGCCATCACCCAGCGAGACACACTTTCGTCTATAACTTTGCGGATGGATTCTGCCGAGTTTGATGATGTGGTAATCTTCACCCTCCAGCGTAACGATCTAGAGCTCTCTGCCATCCGTGAGGATTCCTACTACGAGAAGCTCAGCGTTTTTTACAAGCCGATCAAAATCATGACCTGGGTGACTGCCGCTCTGGTTGCCGCAGGTGCTGTGTTTGGTGGACTCAATACGCTATATGCAGCCTTTGCCGCGCGGGTGACCGAGATGGCGACTTTACAGTCGATTGGCTTTACTCGCGCTGCCTTGTTTGTCTCTTTGATTCAGGAATCACTATTAGCGACCCTCACGGGAACCTTGCTGGCATTTGTCACTGCCTACTTCTTGATAGATGGGCTAACCATACCCTTTTCGCTGGGTACATTTTCGCTCACTCTGACACCGATGGTGATTGGTGTTGGCCTTGTTGCCGGATTCCTATTAGGAACCTTAGGAACATTGCCGCCAGCTATTCGTTGTCTCGCACCCGCGCTACCCATTGCCCTACGATCTCACTAAAAACCAAAAATAAATAGCATGATAAAACTAAACTACATCAGCACGCTAGCCCTAGCGCTAGGACTCGCCTCATGTTCTGAGACTCCTGAAGACGTCAAAGCTCCTGAAGTCACTGAAGCAACCAAAGGCCTAGCCTCATTGGTTGTCAGCGCAGCTCCAACCGACGCTACCAGCATTGCAGATCTCAGAACTTCAGCAAAAGTGGGCGACGACGTTGTCTTCAGTGGAAAAGTCATCGGTAGTAGCACTGTTTTTGTCGAAGGTAGAGCTATCATGGTGATTGGTGACCCTCAAAAAATCACTTCATGCGACCTAATTCACGGCGACAACTGCCGGACCCCATGGGATGTCTGCTGCGATGACCACGACGTGATCAAAGGCTCAATCGTCACCGTTCAAGTCGTCGATGCTGACGGCAAGCCACTCAAAGAAGGATTCAAAAACGTCGCCGGCATCAAAGAACTCAGCAACCTTGTGATCAGCGGAAAAGTGGCAGAAGGTTCCAACGATGACAACATGCTCATCAACGCCACCAGCCTCTTCGTTGCAAAGTAATCCGCCGGAAGCTCCGAGCCCCCAGCTCGGACGCAATATGCATTTTACCACCAACTCCCTCACATTCCTGCGAGGGAGTTTTTTCGTATAAGAACTGGAATGCCAATCCAACCAGTGCGCTAATCTGTAGCCTCCCTATCGAGATGCTAGTGTGAACAAGATAGCACAATTACTACCAAAAGCCCAAATACAGGCAAGATCATCAAAACAGGATCTTCGCTGCAATACCTTGAAATATTTGTAATTTCAAAAATCCCAAAAATAGCGAAATTTAAAATAAATACAAAACCCTTTAGAGAACAAGTTATTAAGGAGGCAAAGAAAAGGCCAAGAGGCAGTGAAAATCTCGGGGAAATTAACCTTAGTGTAGCAGAAGCAACTTTCGGTGTTGGTTGAGAGCAAATTGATGTCACAGATAAAATACGGGCCTATGCCAAAGACCCCACAAAAACAGTAAAGATCAGTTCGTCTGGCATGGGGATCAATAACCCAAAGGGCTACAACCGTCTTTGCCTGAGTATCGCTTACCTAGTCAACGGCAGAAGTTACTTGGTCAATATACCAAGGGGCGATTCTCGAAATATCTTTGAATTACTGCGAGACCCTGAGACCCCTGCTAAATACCCGGCAGTGTATAAATAAAATATAAAATAAAGAGATAGACAATATCTGAGAGAAGTCTATTGCGGTAAGTTATTTATCGTGTATAGATTTACTCTATCTTGGATTCAAACCGGAAGTGCAGGCTCTGACAGAAAAATTGTGTTTTTGGTCTGTTAGTTAGGTCATTGCTTTTTCGAAGCCATGACCGATAATTCCCTTCTACTGCATGATTTCCCGCCCCATTAATATGCCCGGCAATGTTTAAGTATTTTGATGCGGCTCCCGCAAACGCCTATCTCAAGGCTGACCCTTTCGAATAAGTAGCCTAGCGAACTAAGGCATGGCTTTCAATTACTGATCAGCTGAGCCATCCCTTCACTGAAGGATAGAGAGTTGATCCAGCTTGGCTGCTTATAAAGTCTTAGAGACGGCATTACCCACAGCAGTTCCTGTCGCGAATGCGGCTTGGAGGAGGAAGCCGCCGGTGGGGGCTTCCCAGTCTAGCATTTCGCCGGCTAGAAAGACGTGGGGATCAACTCTAAGTGAAAAGTTAGAGTTTAGCTCTGGCCATTGGACACCGCCAGCTGAAGAGATAGCTTCTTCGATTGGCCGTGGCTGGTTGAGTGGAATACGGCACTTTTTCACACACTGGGCGAGTGATTCTGCATCATTGAACGGCCCGTGAAGGTGTTTTAAAATAGCCAATGCGGCTGGGCTGAGTTTCCAGCGCTGTTTAGCCTCTTTGAGGAAGTTTCGCTTAGCTGATTCCATCTTGTTGACCAACTGCTCGACGCTGAAGGTGGGCTTGAGGTCGAGAATGATGTGCGGTTCGGTTTGCTGGCGGATGGCTGGTCCGAGCCGATAGATTGGTCCGCCTTCGAGCCCGTAGCGGGTGATGACGAGTTCGCCTTTGCGCTCGAAATTTCCACAGCGTACGAGTGTGTTTTTCAATGGAAGTCCTTCGGCTTCAGCTAACAATTCGTTGGGCCAATTACTTTCCCAACCGCAATTGGCCGATGCTAGTGGACTGATAGAGACGCCCAGGTGTTGGAGCATTTTCACCCATTTCCCATCGGATCCAGTCGATGGCCATGAGGCACCACCGAGAGCTAGCACTATGGCGTCGTGTTTCCTGGTGAGAGTTTCCCCATCGTGTTCGAGCTGCAGTGTGACTTGATTTCCGGTGTCGATTCCTGTGAGCCTGTGACGAACGTGGAAGTCGACCCCAAGCCTGCGGAGTTTTTCAATCCAGCGGCGCAGCAGTGGGGCAGCCTTCATGCCGATGGGGAAGACTTTACTAGAAGAGGCGGCGTAAGTTTCGATACCTAGTTCGCTAGACCATTTACGGAGGGCTGTGTTGTCGAATGCTTTGAGGACGTTGTGGAAAAAGGGAGGCAGACATGGGCCGTCGTAGTAATCTAGAAATTCAGGGAAGCTGGTGGCATTGGTGAGGTTGAGGCCATTTTTACCAGCGACTAGAAACTTTCTGCCGACCGAGCGCTTTGCTTCGTACAGAGTGACGTCCGCACCGGCCTCGGCTGCCACTTCCGCAGCCCGCAGGCCAGCTGGGCCGCCGCCAATCACGGCTATGGATCTTGGTTTACTCATTGGAGCTGCAGCTATCTAGGCACCGATTCTGCGTTCTGGAAATTGAAAAGTGGAGGAATTGTTCTGAATTGTCGAATGGTGGTCGGAGCTATGTGGAGAATCGCTGGCATGGATTTAAAATAAAAGTCACAAAGTTGTGTTGTGAATCGCAATCATGATCGGTTGAAATGGCTTTCTATAATTTGGCGGCGCTAGTGAGGGTAAAGTTGAGAGGGGGGTGACTAAGGAGTTACGATCGAAGTACGAGATTGTTGCAATTTTTGAGGGGAGCAAATTTATTCGATGTATGGAGCGAACCACTACGTATCCTACGAAATATGGGCTCTCTGGAAGCTTTGCTCATTGTGAGATTAAAGAATGCACTGGCTATGAGCACCCGGGGAAGTACGGGGATAAAAAGCAAGCGAAGTACCGAGCGTAGCTTTCCATTTTTTTGGGGGAGGAATTGGGGAGCAAGGCGATTAAATCATTGATCTACAGGTAACAAGGGTGTACTTATTGATGATAAAAATAGCACAGCAAAAAGGTATGGAAGAAGAAGTAGATAGAATACAGGCGAATACAGAAGGCATCCTAGAATACGCAGGATTAAGCAGAAGTGAAGAAGCTAAAGAGCTAGGAAGACAGGCACTCAAAGGAGAAATAAGCAATGAAGACGCGATAGAAAAACTAATAAAAATCTACTCCTAATCGACAAAAACACCCAAGAAAATAAGACTTTAAAAAACAAACAAGGAATACAATAAGAAGCAAAATTAAGGTAAGCAGATAAGCTTATTTGGGCTTCATAAAAAAGCTCACACCCATCTGGGTGTGAGCTCTTGAAAAAGGGATAGCGAATCTCGGACTTAGAATGGGATGTCGTCGCCGTCGTCGGAGTTGCTGCGTAGGTCGGCCGCACTAGGCTCTTCGCTGTTGCCAAATGGGTTGTCGAATTTTGGTTCGTTTTGTGGTGCTGCTTGCTGACCACCACCACCAGCCTGAATCTTCCAGCAGTTGAGGTTGACGTAGTAACGGCCGTTGTATTCGTTGCCTCGGATGTCGAAATTCACCTGCACGTCTTGGCCTGGCGAATAGGAATCGAGCATGTTGCACTTGTCTTTGATGGTCTCAAATTTGATATCCTGTGGGTACTTTGAGTCACCAGTGGTGACAACGAACTCACGCTTTGTGAAGCCGCTGCTGAAGCTCTGAGTCTCATCGATGAGTTTGATCTTTCCGCTAATTTCGAACATGAGAAAGTCATCGGGGAAACCCGCACCGATGTCAATCTATAGAAGTGAGGAAGTGAGGGAGTGAGGAAAAAATTGGTTGATATGTAGGCCGTTGTTTGCCTTTCCAAGAATTTCGGAATGTGCGCCATTCTGTCCTGATTCGTGCAATTAGTGGTGGAGCAGTGTCATCGTGCTGATTTGCATCATGTTAGCGGTGAAAGATTAGTTCAGTTGGGGGCTGTTTTAGGAGTTTCAACCAGCCGGCGGTTTCTTTGGCTGGAAGGAAATTCTGTTGGAGGTCTGCAATTTGTTGCAGGAGTTTGCTATGAAAGCTGTGGTCGGTGATAGAGCGCCGAATCAAAGCAGCTAGGGCACTGACGTTGTCTGGTTCGAAGTAGCCGAGGTAGTCGTCGCCAAGCATACCCACATTACCTTCGATCTTGCTGGCGAGCACAGGGGTGCCTAGGGCGATGGATTCGGCCACGGCATTTGAGCCGCCTTCGCTGTGTGAGGTGTTGAGCGTGAAGTCGACTTGCTCGATCCAGCTCAGAGTTTTGCTGTAGGTCACGTCATTGAGCCAGTTGAAGCGTGGGTTAGATTGCTGCCAGCACTGGACCTCCGATAACATGCTTGGTTCGAGAGCTGCGCCGAGAGTGAAGGCTTCTAGTTTGATGTCAGCTAATTTCTCTAGCGCTTGGTTCATGAGAAAGGGGTTTTTCACCGGGCGGAGGTGGCCAATGAGAGCAAGGCTCGGGTGGGGTGGCGGTGAGACTTTGTCCACAGGTGGGAGAAGAACGCTGGCGGGGATGAAGTGGGATTTTTTCAGAAATTCAGTGGGGATGGATGCCAGTGAGGCACGTTGACCAACGACGAGTGCATCGGCTAGGCTGAGGGCTTCGAAGAACTCTGGATTGTTGTTGGTTTGTTCCCGATAGAGGTCGGTTCCAGTCAGGTAGACGATGAGTTTGCCGTTGGGGGAATTTACTTTGAAGCTTTTGCTGGAGGCTAGGGTTTTTGTGGCGTGCAGCGAGATCATGGCATCGGCAGTTGGTGGCATGTCAGTGTTGATGGCTTGCGCTGTGTTACCAGTCTGAGTGAGTAGGGATTCGATGCGTTTTGCGGTGATCGAGTTGCCTTTCGGGCTGCTCAGTGGGTAGGCGCTAGAGATGAGGATGTGCACGGTGATATCGATAATTGTTTTCTATTGTAATAGCCTAAATCAAGTTACAAGGAAATCGAACTCTATCGTCATAGCTGACCTTATTCCCAAGATGATTGCTCTATTCATGTTCCTATTGCTCCAGGATCGATACCCATGCAGTGCACGGTTACTTTGGGTTTACCAAAATTATCACCCTGTTTGGTGGCGCTTTTATTATCTGCACAGAAATCAAATAAGTGCTGCACATAAGCACTCTAGAAGAGGGCCATGATGAGGTAGAAGAGAAGCATTCAGTAGACATGGGAATCACCATGATCGTGGTGATGAATGCTGTTTTTTATCCTTCGATTCCTCGGAGCGATGGCCATCATAGATATTATTTGGATCATGATTTTAGCTATTGCCTCGAGTGGCCTGCTGATGATTTGGATGTTGGATAAGGTTTTGGCCATTCTTCATTAGAATAAGATGTATGTAGTACTCGGTCTCTTTGTGCTCTTCATCGTGAGTGATTTGCTGCTGCCAGAAGGC
>NZ_JBDOPO010000232.1:0-1709 GCF_039830215.1 Rubritalea sp.
AGAAACATTTATTGGAAGCAATTCGTTCGGCATCGACTTTGCAGAACTTGGCAAGCAAGCGGGAACAGAAACCATGCTCGCCATGCTTCAGATCATTGATCATTCGCTCGCAAGAATGCGGCTAAGTACGCACACAACCGTTCTTGCAGAAATGGCAATAATTCGTCTTGCTGCACTCGAAGACCTCGATAATCTCAGCGAAATAATTTCCGGCATGAAGCCGGCTGGTGAAAAACTCCCATCTCATCATCACGAAAAAAAAAAGCTGACGCCAGCAGCTAACCAACAGACTGCCAAGACGAACCATCCCGCTCCAGCGACCTTTTCAAGCGCTAAAGCAAAAACAGCCGCTCCTCAGACACAAGGTACAACCAATACTCCAAGCCCAGGCACTGAGCCACTCGTGATCTGGAAAAATGCTGGAGAAGTAGTTGGGGGACTTGCCAGTGACTTCGCCGCCATGGCTATATCCGCTTCACAGGAGGCAAATCATTTCAAGATTGAATTCCAGGCATCAGCAGGATCCGCAACTGCTTTTCTGAACCGGAACGAGATCACCAAACAGTTCCAAAACGCACTGGAAAACCTTACGGGGCAATCCTGTCGATATTCAGTAGTTCTTCAGGAACAAGAATCTGCGGCAACTCCGGCCGGGGTTACTCCATCTCAGGAGGGAGTGCTCAATCAACCCTCAAAGAGCCCGCAGAAGAAAACGGCCATCTCTTCCGCCGGGCTTCTCAAAGAAGCGGTCCAGAACCCGCTTGTGAGTCATGCTCTCGCAACCTTCGATGCAGCCGTTCGTAAAGTTGATCCACCACGAAAGCCAGCAAACGCGAATAAAAGAATGGGCGTAGCAGAAGAAAACAATACGGAAGAAAACGGAGCAACATAATGGCTAAAACGAAGTCACCGATAAATCGATTGATTGATGCTTTTGCCAATCTCCCAAGTATTGGAAAAAAGAGTGCTGAACGGCTTGCCTACCATGTCCTTAAAATGCCGAACGAAGAAGCAATCGAATTTGCAGAGAGTATTCGGGCTGTAAAAGAAAACCTGAGGCCGTGCAAAACGTGCTTCAACCTTTCAGAGAACGAGGAATGCGACATCTGCAAAGATCCACGCCGTGACCAAAACGTCTTGTGTGTCGTCGAACAGGTCCGAGACCTTCTTGCAATAGAGCAGGCGGGCAGCTTTCGCGGGCTGTACCACGTTTTACAAGGACGACTCTCACCACTCGATGGAGTTGGACCGGAAAAATTATCTATTAATACACTTGTGACCCGACTCAAAGAGGGCGTGATTCGTGAGGTCATCATGGGGACCACTCCAAACGTAGAGGGAGATGGCACGGCACTCGCTATTGCGACTCGTCTCGCCGGACTACCGGTAACAATCACCCGTCTCGCCCGCGGACTGACGGTGGGAGCCTCTTTAGAGCAAGCAAATCGCGACATGTTGGCTGATGCCATCGCAAGCCGACAGCCATTCTGACAATACAGGTGTCAATTGCTTAGTTCTGAAATACACCAAGAATGGTATGATTGCAGAGTATGAATCGTTGACGCGGTTGTTCATCACAATGTCTCTAACAAGCGGTAGTCTCAATGTCGATGCGGATGTCTTTTGGTCAGGAAATGCGGATGGCGCAAAAGCAGGTGCTTGCGCCCCGTATGATCCAATCCATGGAAATCCTTCAGCTTCCCCTCCTG
>NZ_JBDOPO010000080.1:0-1708 GCF_039830215.1 Rubritalea sp.
TGGCTTCAGCGACGCCATCGCTAACGTGTACCCTATGACTCAAGTACAGCGTTGTATTGTTCACGCTGTGCGCAACTCATTGAAGTTCGTTGGCTGGAAAGAACGCAAGCAGATCGCCGCCGAGCTGCCACTCGAAACATTCCGCAAAAAATGGGACAGCAAGCACCCCATTATTGGCGAGCAATGGAGCCGAGACTGGGAGCAACTCAGCGTGCTCTTCGCTTATCCAGCCGACATCCGTAGAGCCATTTACACGACCAATGCCATTGAAAGCCTCAACCACAGTCTGCGCAAGGTTCTCAAGAACAAGAAAGCCTTCCCTTCCGAAGACGCGTTGATGAAAGTGCTCTACCTCTCGATCGAGCGTGCTAGCAAGAAGTGGACGATGCCCATTCAAAACTGGGGTCCAGCGCTTGCTCGGTTCGCCATGGAGTTTGGTGACAGAGTCCCGAACCTGCGCAATATCAACCTCTAACACACGGACTGGAAATGCGGGCTCCGCTCAAGATCAAAATCAGCATAACTCCACATTGGGAAACCCAATGCTTCGGCCTTCCTATCGTCAGGCACTTATATGATTTTAATCTGAATCTGCGCTCCTCATCCAGTAGAAGGAAATTATCGGTCATGGCTTTGAAGAAGCAATGACCTAACTAACAGACCAAAAACACAATTTTTCTGTCAGAGCCCCTAAAACGTTGCCCCATTAATATCGAAGAGGTTGTTGTGTTCAATCTCCGTGACGCTCCGTGATGTCAAATTTTCACTGCTAGGAATTTGCTCTAGTTTGGCTTTCCGCCCTCTCGAAAACAGCTCCGTTGCTCTTATAAAGAATCAGAACTCCTCTATTGACCCAGTATAACTGTGAAGATGGTGTAAGTGGTAATAGTTGAGCTTCGAGTGTTAGTCTACTCGTTCAGGTCTAGACGTAAAAAATGGCAGTCCCCTGAAGAACTGCCATTGATTTGAAATTTCTTAACGATTCTTCTTTAAGAGTTCGATGACTTTTTCGGGGTTTGCGACTTCTAGTGTGAGATCGAGGTTTAGGCGGTGGTAGGTGGAGTGATCGTAGACGGAGATCGTCAGGGAGGCTTCGTTTATCCAGTTATCTATAGTTCCTGTGTAGCCAATTTTATGGAGTTTTTTGATCTCGTATGAGTTAGGAGATAGGTTGTGTAAAATGTCGTATTCATAGTCAGAGGACGAACCAAAAAGACCATTTGATCCACGACCGCTGGAGCTTCTATTCTGGGGGATGTTAGCTGAAGGGTGAGTGACCGTGTACTTAGGTTTAAGCTTTAGTGTCGAGTCAACTTGAGAAGCTAAAAGAAGACTGCTGTTGCGTGTGCTAAGCTTTACCACTAGTTCATCAAAACGATCGATCTGACTTTCTAGTTTCATTCCCTGTTGTGAATATTGCTTAGCCTGACTTAAAGGGCTTGGCTCAAGCTCTCGGAAGTGATCAGCTCGAACGAGTAGAGAGCCTTTGATGTGGATCTTCTTTTTCGGAAGAGCTTGATAGATATTGTCATTTTGAATACCTGATAAGCCACTGGACCCATCAATTTTTGGGATTCTGTCGCAGATACTTAATTGGATCTGGATGTGATTCTTCTTGTCATCTCTTACGATGAACTGCTTGATTTTGAGGTAGGATATTAGTTCCTTGTCGACTCCCTCTAAAATAATATTCTCAGAACAAAACTTA
>NZ_JBDOPO010000363.1:0-7070 GCF_039830215.1 Rubritalea sp.
ATGGTCTCTGGTCATCCACACCACTCAGTTGCCAATGGCTCATATCCAATAAAAATCAACGGTGGTAGGAGGTCTTAAAAGAGGTCACTAAGCGATAACGCTATATCCAACAAAGTGGCCGCGACGAGCCTCTTGAGAGCGAAGACCTCATGCTCAAATAAAACGGCAACTCTTTACACCTCTTTCTGACATTTTAAGCAGAAAATCGCCGCCGCCACACAAAGCAGTAAACAAAGCAAAGTGAACCAGTCCCCTAACATTGCATAAACTGTCATCGTTGTATTCTCTGGCACCTTTACTTTGGTATATAAACCTCCTTTTACGAACGGATCCTCAAGCGAGCCAATCACATTGAGCTTACCCTCTAGATCTGACTCCATCGTGCCAATCACATCCACCACGCCACTCACTCCAGTATTGGCTGCTCGTGCCATTGGTCGGCGAATCTCTACGGCCCTAAACTTGGCATTGGCCATGTGCTGCAGTGCTGCCTCGCTCGTACCGAACCAGCCATCGTTGGTGATATTCACTGACATCTGCAGTTCTGGTCGTGCAAACTTGCGGTTCAAGCGCCCAACCGTGTCTTCGAAACAAATACTCGGGATCAGTTGCACGTTCTCCCCTCTTAGCTCCACATTCAAGGGCTCAAATGACTCACCGCGCGAGAAATTCTTGCCGTACGACATTCCTGAAAATAGCTCAGCCACACTTCCTAAAAAGGGAATGTCGGGAATGAATTCCCCAAATGGAACAAGGTGATTTTTCCCATGCGTTTGGATTTGCTTCGTTGGGAATGACTCTTCAGCAGTTATGCTTGGATCCGTCACAGCAAACACATTGTAAGCATTGCCCTCTAAATTATAATAAACCCCTTCGTCGGTCATCGTTCCTGAAAGCAAGTTAGCTCCAAACACCGTCTTAAAGTGATGTTCCTCGTAAATTTGATTCACCAACAAGTCGTGGGTCAGCAATGGCATGTAAATTCCATCTGCTAGATCTATATAGACTAGCGGCTGGGTCGTCGCACTCTCGGGCAATACGAGTAAGTCTGGATACTCAATCTCCACCTCCTCACCAGTCTTTGCAGCACGTATCATCCGAGCTTTGTTGTGCTGATCTATTGCCGCCATCTCACGCTCGATACTCTCTTGGTATTCGATATAGTGTTCAGCCTCTAATATCTCGTCCCACTTAATTGTTTGGGGGATATTCTCTTGGATAAGAAGTACTCTAACGTCATGAGAAGGTTGGTTGGAATAATAGGCCATTCGGTTGACGCCGTAGGCAAAAACAAAGGCAATAGTGCCGATCACAATACCAACTTCAAAATGCGCTTGGAATTTCCCTGCGCGCAATTCATCAACCAAGCGCCTGCCGGTCTGCAGCATCGCTGAAGCAAAGAGCATTGGGAAAAATGCAATACCTGTCACTCCCACAATGTCAGCTATCTGCATCATCACCGGGACTTCATGGAATGCCACCCCCAGGCCATTCCAACCAAACCCGGTCATTAACCACCCACGCAGCCACTCTAGCACAACCCACAAAGACGCATGCATCACAGCGAATATGACCACTCGAAGTGAATTCCTGAGGCCATTTACCCTTTTCTTTGGAGCCTCATCTCGCTGCGCTATTTTCTTTCCAATCGCGGTAAGCTTCCTCGCCTTCACAGACCTCCAAGGATTACCAAAGCTGGAAGCCAAGGCTCCCCAAACACCAAAGTAGATGGCCAAGTACAGGCTCAACATCAACCAACCACAGATGGCTCCAACTTGAGGCACTGTAGGGAGATCTCCCATCGCGATTAGCCACTTCACATTAATCAACCAAAAAACAAGACCAGCCAGCGCTCCCACTCGGAAGCCAAAACGTTTGCGTTTCTTCTCAGCACCACCAAGCCATAAACCTATCATCAATGGAACTGGCCATATCCAAACCAAACCACTGGCAAATTCAAAACCTGGATAACACATCGCCAACAGTACTCCACTGAGTGCTGCTGCTAAGTAGGGCATGAGACGTTGAAATGTAGACATGGTAATTCTCTTTGTTGGCTTGGTGAAAGAATAAAACCCTAGAGGAAATCCCCTAGGGTTGAGATTATTTATCTGTGTTTGACCTAAGACCTAACACATCAAAACATAAAAATGAGGATCTAGCTCATACGCGCTTGCGCGTCCGCTTCTAGCGCTACCCACAGGCTAGCCAGTCCATCACGGATCTTTTGCTTACTAGCTTCTAGATCATCGGACGGCGCATCTTTACCGAACAAGTAGAACTTAATCTTCGGCTCTGTGCCAGATGGTCGAACTGCGAAGGAACGACCGTCTTCAAGCTCAACAATCAGCATACCAGCATTTGGCAGCGTGTCTCCTTCGCTGTCTTCAAATTGCTCTTTCGCAAAGTCACGCACACGGCTTACAGCCACACCATCCACTTCCGTTGGAGGCGTATTTGAGTAGGAATCATTGAGAGCTTTGATCTGCGCAGCACCTTCAGCACCTTCCATCACCATGGCCTTGCCGTCCTCAAGGTGGAACCCGAACTCAGAGTAAATGTCGTCCAGCAGTCCCGCAATCGTCTTACCCACACTTTTCGCATAAGCAGCTACCTCAGCGAACATCACTGCTGCCATGTTACCGTCCTTATCGCGTACGAAATCAGCACCTAGGTAACCGTAGGATTCCTCACCACCAAAAATGAAGAAACGTGAGTATTCTAAACGAAGCTTACGGCTTTCCTCTTCAGATATATCACGGTAGTTACCATTGATCTTGCTCGCGGGAATGCCATTTTCGTACTTCTGGAGTTTGTCGGAGATAAACTTAAATCCTGTAAGTGTGTCCACCATGTTCACACCAAACTTCTCAGCAATCGCAGTCTGAAGCTCAGTGGTGACGTAGGTCTTGATCAGCACGGCGTGGCCGCGGTTAGAATCGTTGAGGATACCTAGGTCAAACATCGTCTTGGTCCGGTACCAGGCCATCAATGAACCGATTTGGTTACCGGTGAGCAGTTGCATCTCGCCAGCGTCATTGCGCACAGCCACGCCCATCCGGTCGCAGTCAGGATCAGTGCCGATAACAATCTCAGCATTTTCCTTCTCAGCAAGATCGATCGCCATCTGCAGCGCTGGAGCATTCTCCGGGTTTGGAGAGGCCACTGTTGGGAAACGGCCATCAGCTGCATCTTGCTCTTTTACTGTGAGAACATCAAAACCAAGCTCTCGGAGGATCGGTACAGAAATGTGACCGCCTGTGCCATGGAGGTTAGTGAACACCACTTTTGCGCCACCATTTTCTAGGAGGTCTGGACGGAGTAGGAGAGTCTTAAGTTTGTCGACATAACGACGGTCGGCCTCAGCACCGAGCACAGTCAATGAGCCTCGATCCGCTTGAGCAACCGGCTGGTATGCTTCTTCGGTGATGGATTGGAATTCTTCTAACACACCTGATGCGTGAGGTTCCACTAGCTGAGCGCCTTGGTTGAAGTATGCTTTGAATCCGTTGTCTTGTGCTGGGTTGTGGCTAGCAGTGAGAACTACACCTGAATCGAGGCGAAGCTCACGGATCAAAAAGGACAACTGAGGTGTGGCACGTGCGGACTCAAATATGTAGGCGTCACAACCATGGTCGTTACACACCTTGGCACAGAACTCAGCGAAATCGCGAGAGAAGTGACGGGTGTCTTCAGCGAAAGCGAAACTTGGCTTACCTTCGATGCCATTAGCTTCTCTGTGCTGTTTGATGTAGGCGATCATGCCACGAATAGCACGACCGACATTATAGAAATTCATTGTTGCTGTTCCTACACATGGATGCTCGGGGCGACCGAGAGGACCGCCAGCCCCGTGCTCAGCCTTTGTGATAACACGGCCGACTGTGCGACCACGGAGTCCACCAGTACCGAATGCTAAAGTTTTAAAGAACCGATCATTTAGTTCATTCCACTCACCGGCTTGAGCTAGTTCAGTCACAGCTGCCTCAGCCACAGGAGTATTGGTACCAGCTAACAATGCTGCAATATTCTCACGGGATGACACCAGCAGATCGCCGTTTTCCACGGCCTTATCGAGAAGGGGTAAAAGGTCACTCATTTCGTGATGGATCATAAGACTCAAAAATGAGAAGGCAATCTCACAAACAAGAATTTCTCTAGAATTTCTGTCACATCCCCGCCACACTTATCCCATGCACCTGTCCAACTCGCAGCTCTTTGAAAAAGCCATCGCCAAACGTCAACATCTACTCGATGACGACACCAATGCCATAAGACTTTTCGACGGTGTTGGAGATGGTATTCGCGACGTATTCCTCGAAACCTTCGCTGGTCGCTGGGTGCTCTCCACAAGGAACCGCATGATCACTCAAGGAGTGCGCAGTTTTTTCGAGAATTGTGGCAAAACCGTCTATTGGAAGCAGCTCGACCAACACCAAAAGACTGACCCCTATCACATGGCGGGTCCGGCACAGTTAAAGCCATTCATCGCCCGTGAGTCTGGTATCGATTATGAAATATCCTTCAAGTCAGGCTATTCCCAAGGCATTTTCCTCGACCAACGGGAAAACCGCAAGCGAGTGCGCGAACGAGTTTGTAGTGGCGATCGCGTACTCAACACCTTCGCCTACACTGGAGCCTTTTCAGTTTCAGCAGCCATGGGTGGAGCCACAACCTCCACTCTAGATCTTTCACAACCCTACCTCGATTGGGCCAAGAAAAATATAACTCACAACCAGCTCGATCCAAGCGAGCATTACTTTTGCAAGGGGGACACATTCCATTGGCTCAAGCGCTTTGCGAAACAAGGCCGCAAGTTCGACGGCATCATTCTCGACCCCCCTACTTTCTCTCGCGACGACAAGGGTAAGGTTTTCCGTGTGGAAAAAGACTACCACCGCCTCACCGATCTAGCATCCCGCTGCATCAATCCTGGAGGCTGGATTCTAGCATCCACTAACTGCCGCAAAATGAGCGACCAAGACTTCCTCCATGAAGCCTCCCGTCGTCTACCCGTTAGCCACAAAGCCACAGCCCTGCCAATGCCAGAAGAATACACTGGCGAGCGCTACCTCAAATCTCTCTGGTTTGATCTCTAAAAGTTCCCAGTTGCCAGTTCCCAGTTGCCATATAGATTACCAGCATGAGACTGATTACAGCCACTGACCTTCACCGCGGGTACACCGTCGGCAAAAAGCGTATCGAGGTCCTCCGAGGCATCGATCTCAGCATTGAGAAGGGTGAAAAGATTTTCCTCTGTGGCCCATCTGGCGCAGGTAAGACAACTCTTATGTACACGCTCGCTGGACTAGAACGTCCCGAGCAAGGCATTGTGCATATCGACGGAACAGACCTCTACAAACTATCCAAACGCCAACAGGCAAAACTGCGCAATGCGCGGATGTCCTACATCTTTCAGAACTACTACCTGATGCCCGAACTCACGGCGCTGGAAAATGTCATAATCCCCGCCATGATAGGCGGAAAAGGTAACGAATCAGCTGCAAAAAAAGCACTGAACCGCGTCGGCCTCAGCCACCGCTACGACCACCTTCCTACAGAACTCTCCGGCGGTGAACAACAACGGGTCGCCATCGCCCGTGCGCTAGTCAACAAACCAGAAATAATCTTCGCCGACGAACCAACAGGTAATCTCGACTCCAAAAATGGAGAGCAAGTGATGCAGCTCCTGCTAGAACTAACCAGCGAAGACCACACCACATTAGTAGTCGTCACTCACGACCAAAGTCTCGCAAGATTCGGCGACAGAACACTCATAGTCAAAGACGGCAGTGTCACCTCTAACGAGGCCATCTCAGCCTAAAAAAATAGAACGACATCCCGCACCCACCAGCCTTCTCCAACAGAGAGATTTATGCAGATTCACATTACGTCGCCTGTTGCTATATACAGGTAGACTATTATGGCCTCGCCATCGACGAACTCATATGGGTGAATATCAGTAATGACTCAAGGGTATCAGATCGATGGTAACGCTAAGTTTGAGATACGGGAACTTTCCGTGTCTATGGCTAAGGAAGCCACAGTATTAGATCATCTTTCGCACACCATCATTGATGGTAAAATCAATGCCCTGATTGGCCCCAGCGGCTGTGGCAAGTCCACACTACTTCGCTGCCTCAATAGGTTTATTGAACCGACTTTGGGAACTATCCTAATGGATGGCGAGCACATCACCGACATTGACGTCCTGACTCTTCGGGCTCGAGTCGCCATGGTGATGCAGAGTGCCACAATGTTTGATGGCAGCATTGCGGACAACCTAGCCTTTGGACCCCGTTCGCTTGGCCAGCTGATCGATCGCTCCCGCATGACTGAATTACTCGAACTGGTCAGTCTCGATCCAAGCCTACTAGATAAAGAGGCTAAAAGCCTATCTGGTGGACAAGCCCAGCGCGTCTCTATTGCACGTGCTTTGGCCAATAATCCAGAAGTCCTCCTACTTGATGAACCGACTAGCGCGCTCGACCCTGCTGCCACACGAACGATTGAGAAAACCCTAACACATCTGTCCAAAACACTAGGAATGACGATCGTTCTGGTATCTCATTCGATGGAGCAAGTCGCACGTATCGCCGACACAAGTGCCTTGATTTTAAACGGAAAAATAATTGAGACTGGTACTCCCGAGCATTTACTCTCAGGAGGCCACCATCACTGGACTGAGCAATTTGCCAAAGGTGAGTTAAATAGTCAGCAATAGCCTCAAACAAAATAGACACACCATGCTCGACACACTCTCAGAACTACTCCCCCGCTTAACAAACATACTGGGTGCTCTCACCCTCGTTGGCCTAGGCATCGGAATTTCTTATTGGCAAAAAATTGGCCTCGAAAAAAGCATGTCGGTGGCAGTGGTCCGAGCTTTTGTGCAATTGATTGCTATTGGTTATGCGCTGCAGCTTATATTTGACAGCGACAACCCTCTCTGGATCGTTGTTATCGTTGGCGTCATGCTCACCGTAGCGGGACTAACTTCTGGCAAACGAGCTGAGTCGATTCCTAGCGCACGCACGATTGCGCTTCTATCCATAAGCACCAGCCTAACG
>NZ_JBDOPO010000150.1:0-1703 GCF_039830215.1 Rubritalea sp.
ATCTTATTGCTAGCTTGTTCCTCTGTATTTTCAAGCGAGCCTGTGTAATATTTATTAGACATACAATTTATAAGATAGATCGCATTTATGACAGCTGTGGACAAGGATTTAGTCTCCCTCAAACAGCCTTCAATCGATTTTGCTCTATGGGTGCTAAAAAAGAGCTCTTTTATCTCAGATTGAGCTTTCAACTGTTTTTTTAGCTCGGTTTACCCTGACTCTCACGGAGCCATGGATGACCTAACTGTGGAGGCCTAAGTTAGCAAAAATAACTCAGCTCTCATTCAGACGACGCAACGACCATAAGCCGCTTTTCTTTAAAGCGCCAAGCGGCTTGGAGCTTTTACCTTTGCGCTTGGAACTCAGGTAGTCTCCTTTGATGCCTTCGATCACTCCATTAACCCACTCTCGGCTACCTAACACTGCGCCTTCGACAAAGTAGCGCGACTTACAACTAGCGATGGCCGCGATCGAGAGTTGCCCCTCACGCTTCTGTTCGTGTGCTAGTTCAGACTCGCTGAATCCTTTCCGCCTGCCTTCTCTCACTTGGTCGTTAGCACCTTTCTCTCCATAGCGGGCTCCGTCTTCGAAGAGAATAAGTCGGTATTGCCCCGCTACACTGCGCCAATCGTATTTAACTAAATCTCGCGCGCCGCTCCAGCCGTCTTTGGCTGTGTCACTCTCCAGCTCGCTGAGGACACGCATTACCCCATTTCTTGCTAGCTTCCCACCTGCCACCGCCTCGGCGTAACCACTCCAACGATAATCTTTCGGATCAACTAGCATACCCGCTCTAACTGGGTTAAGATCAATGTAGGCAGCCATTGTCCTAGCTGCATAGCCATTCTCTACTAGCACACTCTTGTAACGAGCCTCCCATAAGGTTCCCCTTCGGCCGTGCTTCTTATTGTACCAACTCGAAAATCGTTGCTTCAGAGTTTTCATAAAGAGCCCCAAATCCCACATACGCTTCGTGTACGATTCTCGAAGCTTTAGGTAGGCCTGTCGTCCCTCAACATGCGTCGCTTTGGCTAACAAATTCAAATGCTCGCTCACCATTGCAACGTGCTCTTTTGAATACAAAATTTCTAACCGCTCTATCAGCGCATCGTCATCCAGCTCTCTGTCACACTTAGGCGGAACCTCCACTAGAATATGAAAGTGATTGCTCATCACGCAATAGGTGAGAACTCGCACTCCGCAGAACTGTTCATACAGCCGCATATAGCGAACAAATTGTTCCTTCTCCTCACGCCGCAGAAGGAATTCCCTTCCAACAATACGCGAAACACAATGGTAGATGGCGGATCTGTTTTCATCCTCACCTACCCAGGGGGCTAGTAAACGAGCTTTAGACATAGAGTAAGCCTATCACGATGTATCTCTACTCGCAATAGGCCTCCTTCAGATATTGTCTGTCTAATTATTTTAGGTCGCCTAATACAATGCGATCCATGTTAGAGAACTTTCGTGTGATGCGCCTATGAGTCACCGCTATGGCAGGAGCTGGATCACTTCTACTTTCGACTATTTCTTGCTTAGTAAGCTTTGGAGTAGGCTTCTCGTTTGAGTTTGCATCTAAAACCACAGTCATTGGGTCCACGCTACGAGGCAGCAAAAAAAGCACACTGACACCAGTGACTAAAAGAAGAATCGCGACAATTTTAAATGACCTCATGGAACCACAACTAAAAACCTAACAA
>NZ_JBDOPO010000182.1:0-7024 GCF_039830215.1 Rubritalea sp.
TAGCAAACGTGCCGTTCATGACCAGTGTACTCTTGAGTAATCTGAAGTTCTAGCATCTGGTTGGTTTTCGGCATAGCCGAGAACAAGGTAGACACTGGTTCACGCACCTGAAAATCATGTGGCCCATTTTTGATCTGAACGATGGCATTATCATCAAACTTTCCATCGAGTGGCTGGAACAAATCATATGGCTGGGCAGCCCGGTCTGGGTTTGACTTTTTGTGGCCGTAAACAAAAGCACGCCACATAACGATACCACCATGGGGTTTCAGCGAGCGAGCGAGCATATTTGCCCCATCAGCATGGGTCAATCCATACGCCATTGGCCCGGGCTCACCTTCAGAATCGGCCTTCACAAGGTAGCCGCCAAAATCAGGAATCTCCTTGTAGATTTCAGTAGCTTTAGCGTTCCACCATTCTTGAACATCCTGGTTTGTAGGATTGGCATCATCCAGTCCGCCCACAATCATCGGACTGAAGAAATTGACTGAGATATAAAGCTTAATCCCGTATCTCCCGAAGATATCTGACAAGTAGCTAAGCTTAGGCAAGTACTCTGGAGTGAGCAGCTTCCACCCTTCCAAGCCCTTCTTAGCAGTATTCACATTGTTAATGACACTACCGTTGATACCGGTGGAGGCGAGCATACGGGCATAATCGACGTAGCGTTGTTCATGTTGCTGCAGATTATCCCACTTAAAAATACTGTCCCCAGCGTAGCCACGTTCTACAGATGACCTGCCGACGGGGATCTCTCCTGGGTTATCCCAATGGTTCAGCAAGCGTAGCTTGATTGATGGATTTTGAGTAATCTGCAGTGCTGATATCTGTTGATCAGTCTGCATCAAACGCAGAAGATGAAATACTCCGTAGAGGGCTCCTTGCTCCGTCTTACCAGCAATAACTAGTTGATCCTTGTTGCTGGTGATACAAAACCCTTCATCTGAAAGTTTACTGCACGCGCCCTGATGAATCTTAACTCCCTCTTTTGCCAAGGCTTCGCTCGTCCCCAGAATAAGACCTTTTGAAAAGCTATTGGATTTCTTGAGTTCCCCACCCAGCATTCCTTTGACACCTCGCTGTAGCTCATCCACTGCAGACTGAAGCATGGCGCCCTCCCCTGTGACTGAGAGTTCAGCGCCATAGTAGCGGTATTCATCTAACAAGCTCTTATCCTCAACTCGCTGGTATGTGAGCCATGCCTTATAGCTCTCATCCTTGGCCAATGACACATTCGCAACTAAACCAACACCGATCACTAAAGGTGTTAGTAGCAAATTTAATAGTTTCTTATTCATAAATATCATGTCTGTCTAATCGTTCATTATTACTTAGAGGAGATTTGATTCCTCAAAAAATTATTCTGTATAGAGTATCCACTAGCTCTAAACTCTTCTAGCTGCGCCTTCATTCTCTGAGCTCTGTCTGGCTGTTTGCTGTATAGATTAGTCGTCTCACCAGGATCTATCTTTAGGTTGTAGAGCTGTCCTATAGCTTGTGGATCGCTCTCATGCAACGCATACCTCTCTAAGCCGGGAACTTTATAATTATTACCACCTGAACCTTTGTGATCCAGATACTTCCATTGGCCATCACGGATCGACAAAGCCAAGGAATGTGTCTGCTGCAGCATATATTTTCGGACAGGAAGATCACCTTGTTTGCCAAGCCAAACTGGAAGCATATTATAGCTGTCCTCGCCAGCGTCAGCTGGCAACTGAGCCCCGACTATCTCTGCGCAGGTCCGCATCACATCGGTGAGGCTAAGTAGCTGATCGCTTGTGCTGCCGGGCTTTACTTTTCCTGGCCAGTTTATGATAAATGGCGTGCGGTGTCCCCCCTCCCACTGATCCCTCTTAAACCCCCGCCACGGCCTAGCTCCATCATGCTGGTGGTCCTTGCGCATACTAATGACAGATTGAACTTCAGGGCCATTGTCGCTGGCAAAAATAACTAGAGTGCTATCAGCTACGCCAAGACTCTGGAGAGTACCCAATAACTCGCCGACGATATAATCCATTTCAAAGATAAAGTCGCCATGAGGGCCCGCCGTTGTCTTGCCTTTAAATTGATCAGCTGGAAATGAAGGCAAGTGGACAGCCTGCATTGAGTGATAAAGGAAGAACGGTTTATCTGGTTGAGTTTTTACATGCTTCTCGAGGAACTTCTTACTCTTTTTCAGAAACACTAGGTCGACTTCTTCGTGCTGGAAATCATCCGCGACCATGCCAGGGCGGAAATCACGACTGTATGCATGCTTGGGCAGTTGATTACGATCGATAACCTGTGTGGGAGGAACCGGAATACGGTCGCCGTCAATGTAGGCGTACAACCAATCAGTCGTCGGGCAGGACACTGTTCCGTAGAACTCATCAAACCCCCTGTGAATAGGACCATCTGGAATGGGTCGGGAATAGTCAATTTGCTGAACTCCATTAATTCCTTGATCGGTGATTCGCTCGCCCGCTTGATTGAAAAAAGTCATGCCGATATGCCATTTACCGATACACGCTGTGTTATAGCCCTTATCTCGCAGCATTTGCGGCAGTGTCAGTCGTTCCTTTTCAATCAAACAAGGTCCACCTGCGCCAGTGAAAACCCCTTTCATTCCAGTGCGGAACTGCATTCGGCCAGTCAGAATACTGTAGCGAGTCGGCGTGCAGACTGTCGATGGACTGTGGCTGTCAGTGAAACGCATCCCATCCTTTGCCAATTTATTGAGATTGGGGGTAGGGATTTTAGAATTAGGGTTATAGCATTGAAGATCACCATATCCCACATCATCCGCTAAAATGAAAAGTATATTCGGTCTTTGCTCAGCGATCGCTTGTAGCGCTCCGGTGAACAGAATGATACAAATCAGTTTGAAGATTACTTGTCGCAGATTTTTCATTTCACACTTCATTGCAGCACAAGGATTCGGCCACCCATTGCTTAAGGTCTTTAAGGACATCCATTAAGAGTAACATGATCTTAGTGCATCATTTTTATCTTAGCAGATTGAATGGGGCAGTCGGATATAGCTAACACCTCAAATGTAATCAAAATCTCCCCGTTGAGCATCATCAGTTTAGATGAGCTGTGCCATTTTTCCGGCATGCATATGCCAAAATTTGAAACTTCCGTCGTCGACTCCAGTTGCGCCACCTAGAGACATTGCTGAAGTTCATGCTGAAGCAACAGCAAACTCCCCCCCCCTGAGAAGCTTCCCGCTAGAATATTTAAACGTGCGCCTTAACAGTTTAGCGAGACCGTGGCGGATCGCCGCGCCACTACATACAACAGCGCAAAACAAGACAAGTCCACCAAGCCTCAGCAACGGTGTAATCTCAGAAAACGACTCAGAAGCTCAAACATGCGCTAGACGCTCAATAGCTACATCAAGCGCAGAATTAGAGTCGTCGGACTCTTTCCAATCGAAGCCTCATTAGAGGCGCCTAGTCACCGCAGTTCTGATGGAAATATCAGAAGACTGGGAAACAGGAAAAACCTATCTCACTCTCAACTAAAACAACAAAAAAAATAGCAGCTTCAGCCCTAACCTAAATGAGTTTTTACAGACAAAAACTTGCGCAGCCGGCAGTAAAATAAACACATACACTTTCACTAATCCCGAGATCCCATCAACACAGCAAATGGCACTATAACCATCACAACAGCTCCAATCCCGGTCGCGAACAATGCCAGAACTCGACGCAGCAAGTCAGCAAAAGGTTCATCATACACCCAAAAAAAAGGCCCATCCCCATCAACATTGGCAACAAGAAAAAAAGAAGAAAGACAAGACGTATGCCACAACTTTAACCAACAGTGACTTCTGAGCATCACTCGTAAAAAACTCGATTTCTAATAACGTTCTAGCTCTCATCACTTCCACTGAGTCACCCCCAGAGAGTGAAACCTAGGCGATCTAAAATAGATTGCAATTTTCATCCTCATAAAAATAACTCCAACGACAGAGCCTATACACTCTTCCTGCCACTGGAGAGTCTATAAAAAAAGCCGCCCTTCGAGTACCCGAAGAGCGGCTTTGTAATGAATTTGATTCGACTAGCGAATTAAGCTTCGGCTGCTGCTTCCTCGGCAGGAGCATCAGACTTCTTAAGCTCACGTGCCGCTGCACGGATAGACATCTTCACGCGACCTTTGTCGTCGATACCGATGCATTTAGCTTTCACTTTGTCACCGACCTTCACAACGTCTTCAGTCTTCTCTACACGACCTTCAGCAAGCTCAGAGATGTGGATCAGTCCATCCTTACCAGGAAGCACTTCAACGAACGCTCCGAACTTTGTGCAAGAAACGATCTTACCGTCGTAGATCTTACCTACTTCAACTTCAGCAAACATCTGGTTGATCATCTCCTTCGCACGCTCGAGAGACTCATTCTTGGATGCGTAGATGTGGACTGTGCCGTCATCTTCGATGTTTAGGTCTGCACCAGACTCAGCCTGGATTGCCTTGATATTCTTACCACCGGGTCCGATAAGCATTCCGATCTTGTCTGGATTAATCTTAACAGACTCGATACGTGGAGCGTTCTCAGAAATTGTCGCTGTCTCGCTGATCACTGAGAGCATCTTGTCCAGAACGAGCGCGCGTCCGTCCTTCGCTTGGTAGATAGCTTCTTCCAGGATACTGAGTGGGATACCGTCGAGTTTGAGGTCAAGCTGGTAGGAAGTCACACCTGCTGGAGTTCCACAAAGTTTAAAGTCCATGTCACCATAGAAATCTTCAGAACCGATGATATCGAGGAGGCGCTCGTAACGAACCATTTCACCTGCTTCATTGAAGTCAGTAACAAGACCAACAGAGATTCCTGAAACTGGAGCCTTAATTGGAACACCTGCACCAAGAAGGGACATTGTACCTGCACAAACTGTAGCCATCGAAGAGGAACCGTTAGACTCAAGAACTTCAGAAACTGTACGGATAGCGTATGGGAATACGTCTTCATCAGGAATCACTGGTGCGATAGAACGCTCAGCTAGGTTACCGTGACCGATTTCACGACGGTTAAGACCACCGAAGCGGCCAGCTTCACCAACGGAGAATGGTGGGAAGCTGTAGTGAAGAATGAAACGCTTGGAGTCTTCACCACCTGCGTAGTTGTCGAAGTACTGACGCTCGTCAGCTGGTGCTAGTGTCGATACTGCGAGTGCCTGTGTTTCACCACGAGCAAAGAGAGCTGAACCGTGAACGCGAGGAAGGAGACCTTCTTCAGCGAAAAGTGGGCGGAGTTCAGCTGGCTTGCGGCCGTCTGCACGCACACCCTTTTCAAGGATTGACACGCGGAATGCCTTCTTCTGAAGGTATTCGAATGCTTGTTCGATCTGGAAGTCAGTTGTCTCAGGGAAACGCTCGAGGATTGTCGCTTCTACTTCGTTGCGAAGTGCACCAACTTTCTGAGCACGCTCAACCTTGGAAGCGGCATAGATAGCACCTTCGATACGGTCACCAGCGATTTCATAAGCGATGTCGAGGAGGTCCTGCTCAGCCACAGAAACAGTGAATGGGCGAGTCTCTTTACCCGCAAGCGCCTTGAGCTCTTCCTGAGCCGCTACGAGAACTGCTACATTCTCCTGCGCGAAACGAAGCGCCTTGATGAATTCCTCTTCAGGAATCTGGTCAGCACCACCTTCGATCATGATAACGTTTTCTTTGTCGCCAACATAAACAAGGTCGAGATCAGACTCTTCACGCTGATCGAATGTTGGGTTCACAACAAACTCACCGTCAACACGACCAACACGCACAGCACCGATTGGGCGAGCGAATGGAATGTCAGAAATAGTAAGCGCTGCAGAAGCTCCGTTCATGGAGAGGATGTCAGCATCGTTAACACCGTCTGCAGAAAGCATGAGTGCTACGATCTGAGTCTCGTAAAGGTAACCTTTCGGGAAAAGTGGGCGAAGTGGCCGGTCAGTCATACGGCAAGTGAGTATCTCCTTCTCAGTTGGACGGCCCTCACGCTTGAAGTAGCCACCTGGGAAAACTCCAGCGGCAAATGCGCGCTCTTTGTACTCAACGGAAAGCGGGAACCATGACTGGCCCGGCTTGATTTTTGTAAGAGAACATGCAGTCACGAGAACTGTTGTTTCACCAGATGTTACGACTACTGCGCCGTCAGCGAGTTTAGCCATTTTACCAGTTTCAAAACTGATAGGATTCGAGCCGACCTGGCCCGTTACTTTATGTGTGTTCATTTCCATAATTTTCTTTTTCTTTCGTCACTCCCACAGCGAGCTGCAGGAAATCTTGCTTTGAGGCTTCAGCCATCTTGGCTGGCCTCAGGAATCGATACTGATGACGTACCAGGACTTCCCCCTCATTTCTTTCAACCTGTTAACGCGCTCTCAACGCGTCACCATCAGTCGGAACCGACAGTGTATTTTAACGAGACCAGGCGCACCATAGACTATGGGCACCTAAAAAGAGAAAGGCCACGGAGAACCGTGACCTTTCAAAAGTAACTTAGCGACGAAGACCAAGACCTTTGAGGGCCTTCTGGTAACGCTCTTCTGAGTTCGCCTTGAGGTAATCAAGAAGCTTACGACGACGAGAAACCATGCGGAGAAGTCCGCGACGGCTGTGGAAGTCCTTCCTGTTCGCATTCATGTGATCCGTGAGATCAAGAATACGTACGGTAAGAAGTGCAATCTGATAATCGGCACTACCTGTGTCACCTTCGTGAAGCTGGTAGTCTTTCGGGTTGATAGTAATATCGCTCATTTTGAATTAGTGTGTTCAGGACCAGTCAGAATTAACCAGACCTCCCTATCGGGACAGCGCTAGGTACCCCCTAACTCATCAGATAGCAAGCTTTTATCGATTCATAATCAACACTCTCCCCGTAAATTATCTTGCCAGCACCGAATCAGTCATCTAATCCACGCACATGGCAAATGAAACAACTCTTATCCTTTTCAAACCTGACACAATCGAAAAGAACCTTTCAGGCAAAGTACTCGAGCGCTTCCTCAAAGAAGGCCTCGTGATCCGCGGCATCAAGATGATGACACTA
>NZ_JBDOPO010000343.1:0-6977 GCF_039830215.1 Rubritalea sp.
TCATCTTCAGAATCTTCAACAGCCTTCTTTGTTACTGGACCATCAATTGATGGAGCCATTGGCGGCTCGGGTGGAGTTGGAGCGCTTGGTGGATTTTCCATTTCCCCCTTAAGAAGGAGGTCATTAATTTGATCACCATTGAGAGTTTCGAATTCGATGAGCGACTCTGCTATGAGGTTGAGCGCCTCACGGTGCGCTGTGAGCATTTCAACAGCACGCTGGTAGGCATCATCTATGAGTGTCTTAATTTCGAAGTCGATCTTGCGAGCCGTCTCCTCGGAGTAGCTCTTACCTTCATTGGGCACAAACATCTCAGTTGTACTATCACTACCATATTCCACCATTCCGAGTTCTTCACTCATTCCCCACTCACATACCATTTTACGGGCAATACTGGTAGCCTGCCGAATGTCTCCCATGGCTCCATTAGTTGGGTTACCAAAGACAAGTTCTTCAGCCACGCGCCCACCCATTGCAACACAGAGTTGGTCAATGAGCTCAGCGCGACGATAGCTAAACTTTTCTTCTTTTGGTAGGAACATTGCCATTCCAAGGGATGGACCACGAGGAATGATGGTCACCTTATGCAGTGAATCTGTGTGCTCACAAAGGAGGTTAAGAATCGCATGTCCAGCTTCGTGATACGCGGTGTTTTCCTTTTCTTTATCGGAAAGAGCAAGGGAACGACGCTCACGGCCCCAACGGACTTTATCGCGAGCTTCTTCCATCTCTGCGAGAGAGATTTCCTTCTTTCCGAGACGAGCAGCCATAAGTGCCGCTTCGTTGATCAGGTTCGCCAACTCAGCTCCGGAGAAACCAGGGGTTCCTCTCGCTACTGTACCAAGGTCAGTATTGGCAGCCATTTTCACACGCTTAGCGTGGACTTTAAGGATTTGCTCACGACCAAGCACGTCAGGAAGTGAAACGCGCACTTGACGATCGAAACGACCCGGACGAAGAAGTGCTGGGTCGAGCACGTCTGGGCGGTTTGTAGCTGCGATGATAATCACCCCAGAGCGAGCATCAAATCCATCCATCTCCACAAGGAGAGCGTTGAGAGTTTGCTCACGCTCATCGTGCCCACCACCCATACCGTGACCGCGGTGGCGCCCAACAGCATCGATCTCATCAATAAAGACAATACAAGGTGAGTTCTTCTTCCCTTGTTCAAACATGTCGCGGACTCGACTAGCACCGACTCCTACGAACATCTCTACGAAATCTGAACCACTGATTGAGAAAAATGGGACATCGGCTTCACCTGCGATCGCACGTGCTAGGAGAGTCTTTCCGGTACCAGGAGAACCCACCATCAGTACCCCTTTAGGGATGTTGGCTCCGAGCTTTTCAAATTTTTTAGGTGATTTAAGAAAGTCTACGATCTCGTAAAGCTCTTCTTTTGCCTCGTGGATTCCTGCTACATCTTTGAAGGTCACGCGGTTCTTATCCATCGCAAGCAACTTAGCTTTTGATTTACCGAAATTCATCGCACCCTTACCTGCGTTCTTCATCTGGAAGCGGAAGAGGAAAAAGAGCACACCTACAATCAAGAGAATCGGAAGAATCTGAATCAAGATGTAGCCCATTGTATTGCTCTCTGGGCTAGTTCTGGCGGATTCTAAAATAGAGCGCTCAGCTTCGGTGATCGCGAACAAGTTTACCTCCACGCTGAAGGGAACAAATTTCGCCACGGTTTTATCCTTAGGCAAAGCAGGCCAAGTCTTGTGGACACCCTCGAGCACAGCATCATTGCCATTCGCCATCTTGTAGAGCTTTAGGGAGCTTTCACCAGCAAGATCAACCTCATCGAGAGCGATCCACTTTCGCAATTCTTTGAGCGTTATATTAGTGGAGTCGACAGCAGTGGAAAGCTCAGGCACCACAATCAACGGCACATTGTACTCACTACGTAAACGATCGACTGCGCGTTCATCTAAGCTTGTGTCGATCGCGACTCTGAAGTTCTTGAGAGTGGGGGCTGCTTTCAGATCACGGTATTCAGTGACATCGATCCAGCCCTTCACTTGGCCTGAAGTTGTTGAATCTTTAGTCACAAACTTGAGACTGCTATCAGGCGAGAGCTTGTAGAGTTCTTTTAGTTTGTTGATATACTCACGCTTATTTTCTCCAGTTTTATCCTCGATATCTTTGACTCCTGGAAGAGTTGCCGGATCGAGTAGTACTTGTTCACGCTCGAGAGCTTTCCTAAACTCAGCAAAGTCGATCTTCTTGTCCTCTCCTTGGAGATTACTAAAATACGCTACGACCAGCACACCCAATGCGAGCGTGAACAGAATCATAACTCTCCAATTCGGTCCCTTAGCCGGAGGTATTTGGCCATTATGGAGGTTTTTCTGCTCCGGATTTTTTTCAGGTGGGCGTTGTTCTGACATAGTAAATTAAAGGGTATGGGCCGTCTGACTTAGATGCGACCCAGAATGGTTTCGCGAAAAGGTAGTACGGGTTTCAGAAAAATAAATCCTTTTTTCTGTCGGCTTGCCATTGGTTAGATTTAGGGGCACCATATCACACAGTGAAACTGACTCCGCAAGAAAGTGACAGTAAAGGAAAATCACGATTTTTCAAGTCTCCAGCGCTGATAAAAGGCTGGACCCGTAAGCCCCCGCAAGGCGAGCCCTTGGCGGCATTCCTCGTCGAAGTCTTTGCCGCATTTGTCTCACTGGACGGCAGAGTGGATACAACCGAGGCAGAGGTAGCTCTAGATTTATTACGTCACGCCTTCCCAGAAGCCGACCACCATTGGTTAGCACGCCGCTTACAAAAGGCATTACGCTCCCCTCAGAGCACAGTTTCTCTGGCCAATAAGCTGAAGGTTCAACTAGAGTCCGAGAGTATCGTTTCACTTGGGATTCAGCTTTACCTGCTCGTCGAGGCCTCATCTAGACGAGATAGAGGGAAACGTGCTTTTCTCGATTTCTTTCAACAACTCGACGGACACGACCTCGGAGAAATCATTCTTGAAGAATTCGAAGATGGCTACAATGGCAGCAAAAAACTTCCATTCACGCGTTTAATTTTCTCATCTACTGATTCAGCCGACGTTCAACTTCCTGAGTCGACTGACAACTATGCCTTCCGCGTATACCAATCCGGCGAAGTGATGATTGCCCGCAATACTGGTGATCAATCTCTCTGGCTAAGTGGAGCAAGCATCGTTCCAGGAGGCATCATCCGCATGCGCTCTCACCAGCGGATTATGTTGCCCAGCTGGACACTATCCTACAACGACCTAAACTTCTTCCTCAACTACAAGCGGACCCTCCAGCCGCGCACACTCTTCATCAATGAATCTGCCAATGGCCTGATAGCGGAGCGCAGCAGGACGCGCTTATCAACCATCCGTATCGACTTTGGCACCAATGCAGAGATCACTGCGATCCGCCCCACCCAGATCAAGGCCGGCGACGAAGAATTGGTCGCCAACCAAACTATTCACCGCAATTTCCACGACACCCTAAGCTTAGGAACGGGTTCGGTAGTTGATCTAGAAAGCATCCGTAACCAGGCGCTTGAAGCGGGTGTGCGATTCCGACTCAGCAGAGAAAAGCAGACATGTCTGGTCTCAAATGACCCCTCAGTTATAGGCAAAGGCGATCTACTAATGTCACCGAACCTTGCTGGAAAGATCACACTCAAAATTTCTTACGATCCTTCCACCTCTGTCGGTGAATTAGAAATCATCGAGTCCGAACGGACATTGCTAATGAATAATCAGGCTGTACGTACTGGCACTATCCTGATGGACGGTTCAGTCATTCGTCTTAGTGCTAGTCAAGCTGTGCGTTGCAGATTTTCTGAAGGGCTGATTGACGAAGAGCGAACAGTCATCCAGGAGCTTCACCTCGATGGGATCAGCCACCGCTTCACCCGTCACGTGACCGCCCTTGATAATGTTAACTTTAAGATCATGCGTGGAGAAATGCTTTGCATCATGGGTCCTTCTGGTTGCGGGAAATCGACCTTACTAGCGACCATAGCCGGCCAACTCAAGCCTGATCGTGGCCATGTCCGCTTCAATGGCATCTCGCTCTATAACCATCGCTCTAGGCTGGCCCCCTTTATCACCTTCATGCCGCAAGAGGAGGCTCTCAACCCTCACCTCACAGTGCGCGAGCATTTGATGCACGCCTGCACCATTCGTCGCCCCCACCTCGCCAGCCCAGAGCACTCACGCCGGGTCAATAGTATCCTGGCCGAACTCGCACTAGAGCCTCTCGCCGACCGGAAAGTCGGATCAGCTGGCGACAAGACTATTTCTGGTGGAGAACGTGGCAGGCTCAATCTAGGCCTAGACTTAGGGTCGGCCGCAGAAATATTTCTTTTTGACGAGCCAATCTCCGGCCTTTCCTCTAAAGATTCTGAACACGTGGCTGAATCTCTTCGCGCATTGGCACGTGATAAAATAGTCATTGCATCACTGCATCGTCCCGGAGCCTCAGTGCTATCACTTTTTGACAAGGTCTTGCTGCTCGATAAAGAAGGGAAAGTTGCCTACTTCGGCAGCCCTATAGAAATGGGCCGCTACTTTGAAGAGGCCAGCCAAGAATTTAACATCCCGACTTTGAACAGAACCGATGGAGCTACAGGCTTCTTCAACGGGGCCGATTACGTATTTGACGTGCTAGAAACTCCACTGCACGGATCGGCAGGATTCAACGAGTCCTCTTCCTTTGCTCGACGTTTTCCTCCTACTTTTTGGCAAGAGCGCCTTGAAAGCCATCGTCTGATCCAGAAAGTTGCCGAATTGGATAACCAAGTCCAAACTCAACTAGGCGATATGGCTAGAGCTGAAGACAACATGCCAATTCCGGTTCCCCGTCCACGTCGCCCGCAAGACTACTGGAGACTCTTCCGCACCCACCTCAAGAGATCGGTTTTGGCCAAATTCCGCAATCGAGGAACATTCTATTGCACAATTCTTGAAGCCCCTTTGCTTGCCTTCCTCATTGCCCTCACCCTTCGCGCCTCAGCTGATGGAAAATACGAATTTTCCAGCGGCTTGCACATCGTCACTTATCTCTTTTTGTCCGTGACAGTCGCCATGTTTTTAGGGCTCACAAATAGCGCTACTGAGATATTACGGGACCTACCCGTACTTCGTCGCGAGCGCAATACGCGCTATGGCACTGGCCTTTATGTCTCAGCGAAATGCACCACACTCTCGCTCCTTGCCTGCCTCCAATGCGCCATTTATGTATCGATCGGCCACTACTTTCTGGAGATCAAAGAAATGTGGTTCACTCACTGGCTTTGGATGAGTACCACCGCGATCACAGGCACAGCCATGGCTATGCTGATTTCCACTATCGTCAAAAATGAACGTGCAGCTCTATCTTCGATACCTCTTTTATTAGTTCCGCAGCTTCTGCTCGCAGGTGCACTAGTCCCGTTCAGTGAAATGAACCGTGGACTCTTTGTTGGCGGGGATGAAGCGCGTGAAAATGGAGCAGAGCCTGTACCCGCAATGTTCATGCCGCTGCGGTACTCCTTCGAAGGCATCATTCTAGCTCAGGCCACAGAAAACCCCTTCGAAAAAGAACGTAGGCGTATCCAAGAACGCATTGAAACGATAAGACCAAAAATCATCCCTGTCGATGACTCGAAAGACGAAAATTTTGCTACCGACGCTGAAGCCGAGCGGATCAAGATTCTAACAACTGGTCTCACAAGGCTTTATGCGGCCGAGGCTACAGACCAGGATAAAGCGGCCGCACTCTCCCATGAAATCGCCGATGTTGCCCTCCATGGGAGTATGGATCAACTCGAAGCCATGGAAATTTTCATTGGTAATGAAAACGAATCTGAGCCCGTTGAGTCGTTCTTTCAGAATACGCGAACCGAGTTACTGGTGCGTCGCGCAGAAATCAACAGAGTCGACATGCGGGCAGAACAGGACAGATCACTTTTCCTAGCTGAATGGAAATTCTGGTTTGACTACAAGCTCACCTCGACCTTTTGGTGTAAGTCAGTTTTAGCCTCAGTCTCACTATTCAGCCTCATCGCTGCGACCTCCGTCGTCACTCGCTGGAATCGTAAAGTCAGCTAGTAAAAAAGGCGACACCACAATGGGCGTCGCCTTTCAGATAAATCAGTAAATAGCAGTGACTAGAACTTATAAGAAAGCCCAGTGATAAACTTGATATCGTTCTTCTCTTTACCGACAGCAGGCAAGCTCTCATAGCGGTCCTCAAAACTCACTTTGAAAACTATAGTTTCCGTAATTTTAGTTTCTAGTCCCATTTCAAATTCGATGCGGTAGTCGTCAAGGTGGTCAAGTCTAGGCGCAAATGATAGATCCTGGTAAAACTTGGCATTTTCATTGATTTTATGCTCAAAGTGCTGATCAAACAAACCGTTAAGGTAAGTCGTATTCCCTAACCCTTTGTCCTCAGTGGTGATGCCTAGACCTAACTCTGTCGTGAAGGTTGTCGTTTCTGTATCAACCCAGTAATACCCGTATGTGACACCTGCTGAAAACCTGTAATCAATATCCGCAAAGCTATCGCGCCGGGCATCCATACGGAGTCCCAAAAAATTCTTTCCTGAATAGGCATGCTTCCAAGTCGCTTTTCCTAGAATTTCATCTTGAGTTGCCTCGGCATCCTCTTCGCCATATTTATAGCTGGCACTTGCGAAGTAAGCATCTGGCCCATCCTTCTTTTCGGTCTGCAATCCAAAACGCAGCAATAGGTTATCGGTGTTTCCCTTTGATAAGCTAAGCCCCAAATCCACAGCACTTACCCATTGATTTTTCTCTTCCACGAGCTCTTCCTCAGCCATCACCGGAACTACTGCTAGCGCGCCTGTGAAAAGGGCAGACATTAAATACCTTTGTTTCATTACAAGTCGTTTCATGCTTTTATTTTTCGAGAACGCAGAGACTAGCGATAAACTTTCATATGTCACGCCCGATCTGCAGCACCAAAAGATCAAAAGATCAAAAGATCAAAAAAACT
>NZ_JBDOPO010000195.1:0-6959 GCF_039830215.1 Rubritalea sp.
GATTACTAGGGGCTTAAGTAGGTGGGAGTTCTAGATTAAGCGTAAGCGCCATCAATCCAACAAAATGTATACCCAAATATACCCATGAGTGCATCTATCCAATCATCTGAAGTTACTGAAACAGCAACAAAGGTCACTAAGGATCTTGAATCACAAAAAGGAACGAGTACGCGATTACAAGAGTTCGGTATCAAATCTCCTAACCAGCGGGCTAAAAATTTTGTGTTAGATACAAATGTGCTGCTCCATGACCCAGGGTGTTTGAACAGATTTGCTAACAACCACGTTTGTATTCCCTCAGATGTTTTATCTGAGCTAGACAGATTCAAGAACGAGCAATCTGAGCGAGGTGCGAATGCTAGGCAAGTTCACCGGAAATTGTCTGAAATATTCGGGACGTCTGAACAGGTCACTCAAGGGGTTGAAACAGAAGGGGGAGGTACAGTAAGGTTAGTCATTTACGATCCCACATTCTGTATAGAAAATTCAGAGATTTTAGCTCAATTTCTGAGGATTTTCCCCAATCGAGAATTGGTCGATCATCGCATTCTAGCGGCAACCTTGCTATTGGCTGAGCACAATAGCTCGCCAGTAGTGTTAGTTACCAAAGATCTTAATATGCAGCTAAAGGCACGCGCGGTACACATTAACTGTCAGGATTATCTCAACGATAAAGTTGACCCCAGCGAGGTATCGAACTACGACATGCGATCAGTGGAAGTTGAACCTAGTGAACTGCAAAGGTTTGCCAGTGCTGGACATCTAGAGATAGAGCATGGGAGAAGGCGGGGGGTGGTTCTTAATCAATATGTGCTGCTAGAAGCTGGGGTGAAGCAAACAATGCCAGCGCGCCTTGATTCGGAAGGTACTTTTGTTAGGTTACAAGTGCCTAGTGTTCTCAAAATTCCTGATGGCCACCACCTGAAGCCATTAAATTTGGGGCAAAAATGTTTGATCGACGCCTTGCTGAATCCAGACATTTCTCTAGTTACTTGCTATGGTCAGGCGGGAACAGGAAAGACATTGGTTGCGGTGGCTGCAGGCTTAAGTGAGATGTTTAACCGCGAGTATAATGGGATTACTATTAGTCGACCAGTGGTAGCCATGGGTGATACGATCGGCTTTTTGCCGGGTGATTTGGATGACAAGATGCGCCCTTGGTTGCAGCCAATTTATGATGCGCTAGAATTACTCATGTCAGCGCCAGCGCACACTAGCCAATCACCTCGACGTAAGCAAGTGAGGAAGGATTCGGCAAGTAAAGATGCGACAAGCACCAAGCCGTGGGAGGTTCTTATCGACCAAGGATTGATCGAAATTGAAGCTCTGTGCTACATACGCGGCCGTTCTATACCAAACCGTTTCTTTGTTCTAGATGAAGCCCAGCAGCTTACTCCTTTGGAGGCTAAAACGATAGTGACTAGGATGTCCAGAGGTTCAAAGCTCATTATGGTGGGGGATCCTGCGCAAATCGATAATCCTTATGTGGACAGTCGGAGTAACGGGTTAGTGTACACACGGAACCGTCTGAAGGGGCAACCATTCACCGCTCATGTTTCCCTTTCCCGTGGTGAACGTAGTCCATTAGCGGAAGCTGGTGCGCAGTTGATGTAGCGGTTTATTCTTTAAAGAAGCGCTGGAAATTGAGCTCTAACTGCTCAGCCAGCCTTTCTTTGTTTTCACCCATCATCTCAGCGAATCCGGCAAAAATTGCGCCGAGGTTTGCTGGGTGATTCGCTTGATTTGCAAGTGGGTGGCAGATCCATTTTGTCGGTGGATTCATATGCGGCGCATCGGTTTCTATCAAGATTCGTTCGCGTGGTAGACTGCGGAAAGTTTCTTGGACGCGCATTTTGCGCTGTCGCAGGAAATAGCCAGAAAAGGAAAAGTAAGCACCACGTTTTGCCAGTTGCTTAGCTACTTCAGCCGAGCCACTAAAGCTATGAAGGAGGAAGCCGCGAGGAGGTGTGGGAGTTTTTTCTAGCGTCTCTAATAGCCAACCCCACGCTTTAAGTATATGGATAGATATCGGGAGGTTGCTCTCGCTAGCTAACTGTAACTGAAAAATAAATGCGTCTTCCTGAGCTTGCTTGCACAGACCTGTCATCCAGCGATCGAGCCCGCATTCTCCGATACAGGAATTGTGATGCGAGTCAATTTTCTCTATCAGGATTTCTTTCCAGCCATCTCTGACATCTGGAGTTCTCCATGGATGTAGGCCAAATGATGGGGTGATTATTTCTGGGTAGCGATGTGCGAGCTCGCTTACTTCGTCCCAGTCGTCAGGGCTCGTCCCATTGACTACCATTTGCTTGACCCCTATCTCTTGTGCCTGCTTTACAATGGTATCACTGTTAGCCATCAGTCGTGGAGACTGGAGGTGGAGGTGCGCGTCTTGCAAGCGTGATTGGAGCATGGGATTATATGCTCAAATTGACGAGCTTCTCGGCGGATGCACTGTAGGAAGCAAGTGAGGCTGATTCGACAGTGAGTTCGGATAAAGGAGCTGAGTAGATAGATTTTTTGTCCGTCGGTTTCCTGTAGCTTAGGTCGTAATGGTCGACTAGGATGGATTGGAGAAATGATTCCCAGTCGGCATTTGCGATCTGTTCTTGCCACTGGCGGACTTGCTTGTCACCTCTAAGGCGTTTGAGTACCTCGAGGAGTTCAGTGAGTGCAGTTGGGTTTGCACAAAAATGCGGGTAGTCCTCACGGAGAAGAATGCAACGTTCAGTGATCGAGAGTTTGAGCTCTATGAGTTTACTTTGACTCAATTTTTTCCATAGGACTGGTGGGCAATGGACATTGCCGATGCGGTTGCTTTCAGCTTCGGTCCATACTTTTTTCGTCGGGTCGTGGGCTTGTAATGTGTGCCAGAGCCTGGTTTCGAATTGTTTTTGGCTAGGTTGCTCACCTACTTGTGGGCTGCCAAGAAGTGATCCCTTGTGGTTAGCGAGACCTTCAAGGTCGAGAATTTGCTCGCCACGTTTTTGAAGAGCGTGTAGCATGCGGGTTTTACCTACGCCTGTTAGGCCAGACAGGACTGTAAGTTTCATGGGCGTTTCTGTGAGAATCCGATTGAGGTCATCAACAATAAATTTTCTGAACGAGCGGTACCCACCTTTGAGTAAATACGCTTTGAAGCCTATCGAGCTCAGAATATGGGTGAGCGATCGTGAGCGCATTCCCCCACGCCAGCAATAGAGAAGCGGGTTATAATTAAGCTCTTTGTCGGCGAAGTGCCCAGCTAGGGCTTTTGAAGCGTTGGCTGCTATCAATCCTGCGCCAAGTTTACGCGCTTCAAATGGTGACTCGTTGTAGAGTGTACCAACGGTCACTCTTTCTTCGTCATTGAGGACCGGTATATTGATAGATCCGGGGATATGATCAATTGCGAATTCTGAGGGGGATCGGACGTCGATGATCTCAGCGTGAGTGCTCAGGTCGCTCGGTAGGGTGATGGAATCGAGAAAGTACAAGAGATTGCTGGATGAGATAGTTTAGAGACAAAAAAGCGCTCGGTCTCCTTGGTGGTACCGAGCGCTCTTAAGGGAACGATTGTTTAGCGGATGCCGAGTTCTGTTTCTCGCTGTTCGACTTGTTCTTGAGTGGTCCTCTCTGACTGCCAAGGTGTGCCTATGACTGGCTCTTGGTAGATGATGTCTCCACGGGCATCACGTACGGTTTGCTGCATGCATGAAGTGCAGGGCAGAGTCGTGAAAGCAGCTACGAGGCTGAGGATGATAAATTTCATAATTAGAGGTATTTTCTTAAAGTCAGGTGTTAGAAAGAATACCCGAGATTGATTCCGATGAAAGGTGATGGGTCGTAGTCTTCTCTAGTGATCCGATTGCCTTCAGAGTTATCTAGTAAAACATCATTAGCAAGTCCGACACCCGCGATGAGAGAAGTTTGGATATTATCAGTGGCTTGCCACGTCAATACACCAAAGACTGTTATGCTGTTATCCTCACCGATACCTTGTTTGCCATTAGTGATGGAGTCATCTAGGCGGAAGCGTAGACGTTCGGATCTACCCCCGAATGTGAAACGTAAGTCCTCTTTAATTTTCCATTTGACTGATATACCTGGCCCGAGTGACGCACCAACGATTGGACCAGTGGTGAGACTTAGGTTTTCGCAAAATTGCCAATCAACAACAAGAATGGGAAAGATGCTAGCGCTGTCTTCCAGTTGTCCTATATATCCTACGCCAGGTCCCATAGTAAGTGTGTCACTGAATTTATAGGACGCACCAAGTAGGGCTCCTCCTGAAATAGAGTCCCCAAACTTAGCACCACTTTCTCCAGAACTTCTAATGTTAGGAATGGCAAAGAGTTTCCAGTTATCTGCGAATTTCCAGCTTAGGAACGCTCCCACATTAGTCGTGTGTATGTTGTCCCAAGGGCTAATTCCAACGAAACTACCTGGGGTTCCCCCAGTGAAATTATAGGAGTGAAGTTGGTAGGATGCTGTTAGGGCGACCAATGTCTCGTCGTCACTATATAAAGGGACACCTCCAGAAATGTGGAAAAAATGTTTCGAAATATCGCCGCCTCCATCAACATCGGCTGCGAAATCATAAAGGTAGCCAGTCTGAAATGGAGCTACTTCCATTGCATAGGAAGAGCATGCAATGGAGGAGGTGAGGGTGACGCTGAGAATGAGTTTTTTCATAGAAATTATTGGGTGGTAAATTACTTTCTGATCTCCCAAATCTCGCAGATTTGGTTGTCGAGAGCTTGCTTGGAGAAGCGATCAGTTTGACCGAGGAATACTGCACGGGTCTTACCGCCTTTGACGTGTTTAACGATAGAGGCAATAGCTACTCCACGCTTTGCTGAGAGGAGTTTATTGTTTATTTTGTCTCCAGTTTCGGAGGCATAACCAACAACGAGGAAGAACGAATCTGGTTGCGCGGCAGTGAGTGTGGCTAAAATTTCAGAGCGGTCTTTGTCGTCTACTTCTGACGAATTGGTTTTGAAGCGAATGGAGCGAACCATGTAACTGTTGAGTTCGCTATTGATAAGTGCGTATGCTTCAGCTAGTTGTTGAGGGTTAAATTCTTCCAGTTTTTCTAAAGCCTTATAGAGGCGTGAAGCTGCAGGGTGGAGTTCATCAACTGACTGAGCGTAAAGGCTGTCGTAGTCATTAGCGGCACGGAGTCGCTGGAGTTCGCTTCTCATTTCGTCATTCTCAGCTCGCATTCTCTCCACCTCACTAGAGTTTACAGCACCCACGAGTTGGACTTCGAGATCTGCAATTTTCTTGTTCAGCTTTTCGTTCACAAGCATGGTCTCATTAAGTGATGCTCTAAATTGGGCAACTGTCTCAGGAGTTGGGCGGCCGCTAAGGTCGCTGATTTGCTTGTCGCGCGCAGCAAGTTTGGTTTTGAGGGCTTCAGTTTCTTGTTTGAGATAGGCTATATTTGCTTGTTGGCTCTGGGTCTGAGCCATCTGTGATCGCAATTTTCCGGCTTCGTCACTGAGAGATTGGTTCATTGAAACCGCAGCTTTTAGGTCGAGTTGAGCCTTAGTGAGTGATGCCTCTTTAGCACTAAGAGCAGTTTGGAAGTCTTCAATGTTAGTGCGCAATGCCATAGCGTCGCGGCTGATGCGTGAGCTAAGTTCATCAATTGAGCTAGTGTCGGCAGGAAGAACAATACCTAGAGATTTGAGCTCCTGTTCTTTGTTTGAGACACTTTGGCGGAGTTCTATAAGTTTTTCCATGCTTACTCCGCTTCCTGAGGCAGCTTTACCTTGTTGCCTCATGTTGAAGATCATCATGAGGGCTATGATAGCTAACATCGCTATGACGATCATGATTAGCGTACTTTGATTAGTCGCTGGGGCAGGCGTGGGTGTGGAAGATTTCTCTGACATTAGAAGCTTGGGTTGGGTATTGTAGGTGTGGGCTAGTCTTTAGATAATTATAAGTGGGGCGGCAAGCATAGGTTTGGCGCTGAGCCTATTTCCTCAATATTAGGGTATTGAGTGGGAGATTTGGGTTGATGTCACAGCTCATATCAGAGAATTCATTTCTGAGGAATTTATGTAGTCCTACGAAAGCTATCATTGCGGCGTTATCAGTGCTGAGGTGTGGGCTGCAGATAACGAATTTCATGTTGTAGCGGCTACAGGCGTTGGCCATCGCGTCTCTGAGTGCTTTATTGCAGGATACTCCGCCTGACATGGTGATACGCTCGGCTTTTACCGACTGAGCAGCCTGAATGGTTTTCTTTACGAGGACGTCGATCACTGCTGCTTGGAAGGACGCGCAGATGTCGGGTAGTTGTTCGGCAGTAGCTTGGCCAGTCTCAGGGTTGAGTTCTGAAATGGTGTAGAGTACGGCTGTCTTTAATCCTGAGAATGAGAAGTCGAGGCAGCCTCGCTTCATCATTGAGCGAGGGAGGTTGAAGGCTTTAGGGTTTCCGTCGCGGGCTGTTCGTTCGATTTCTGGTCCACCTGGGTAGGGGAGTCCTAGCATCTTAGCCACTTTGTCGTATGCTTCACCGGCTGCGTCGTCCAAGCTTTTACCTAGCAACTCATATTCGCCGAATTGCTTAGTGTGTAGAATCATTGTGTGACCGCCAGAGACGACCAGTGAGATGTTCGGGAGGATTCCGTTGTCCCCAGAAATGAAGGGGGAGAGTAGGTGACCCTCCATGTGGTTGATCGATATGAAAGGCTTGTCCGCTGCAACAGCCATGGCTTTTGCAGCTGTGTGGCCAATGAGTAGGGAAGAGGCTAGTCCGGGACCGGCGGTGGCTGCGAACCCGTCAAGTTGTTCAAGAGTAATTCCAGCGTTCTGCAGGGCAGCGGAGATAAGAGGGGGTAGTGCGAGCGAGTGATTCCTCGAGGCGAGTTCTGGGACGACACCTCCGTATTCGCGGTGGATTGCAATTTGTGAAGAAATCTCAGAGCTGAGAACTTCAGCTTGATTTAAGCTTCCACGTAGTA
>NZ_JBDOPO010000077.1:0-1686 GCF_039830215.1 Rubritalea sp.
CGAAAAGCAATTCTTCGAGCTGGCCAACCAGACGACTTCAGTGTTGATTGTCAAAGCTCCTTCCGCCAAGACATTAGTAACCTTCACATTGGTATCATGGAGGACATCTCTGCTATAACCATGGGCTGGATGCCCCTCCATAGCAAACAACTCAAGCAAATCCCAATATCCTCTAGGTGCGTACTCTAAGCGGGGTGACTTCCATTCTAAATATAATGGATAGCGCACAGCACCAGCTTGCTTCCAACCGCTATGAAAGTCTGCTTTATGCTGAACAAAGAAGCCCACCTTGACACTTTGTCCTGGCACCACGGCAGAGTGAACACAAAGCGTTCGCTGGTTCACTACCTCAGTCTCTAGATCCACACTTCCTCTGGTTTTAGAGCAGAACACCGGGCCTCCGCTCAGACGAGCGGATAGACATAGTGCGCATAGAGCTACATATAGCAGTCTATTTATGGAGGTGGTTTTCATTTCGCTATCATAGTACAAGGCTCCCCCGTCCTGAGTATTGGACGGCCTCACCACATTTTTGTATAAATGCGGCAGATGGGCTCTTTAAAAGCGATCCCGGTACAATTTAGGGGTTTCTTTCATTACACGTGAAAACTCTCTAGAAAAGTGACTTTGATCCGCATAACCACATTCCGCTCCGACCTCAGCAAGGCTCAATGTCGATTGGGATAGTTTATGGCATGCCTCTTGAACTCGGAGGTGGCGTAAGTACTCCTTAGGAGTAGTAGCGTAAATCTTTCTGAATTTTCTAACAAATGAACTTATAGACATATTACTAACGTCTGCAAATTTCTGAACGGGAATATTTTCATGAAAAGACTCATGCATCATAGCCACCGCAGCTCCTAGAGCTTCTTCCGCTACACGACCACTCACTCCGCGTTCGAAAGGGCTGGTCACCCCAATAACCCCAACTACTTCACCTTTTTGGTTGATTAGAGGAGACTTCGTCGTTCTAGACCAATCTACAAACCCTTTACTACGAGTTACTAGCTCCACCTTTCCGCGAATCGACTTGCCGCTCTCGAGCACCCACTGGTCATCCTTTTTGTAGGCGTCGGCCATGTGCTTAGGCAAGTAGTCGTAGTCGGTCATTCCCAGAATGGAATGTTTATCTTCGACCTCAATTTCCCGAGCCAATCGCTCATTGATAGCTACCAAACGAAGATTTGTATCCTTCACAAAATAAAGAAAATCAGGTAGATCATCAAAGACAGAGGCTAGACTCCCCCCCAAGTCATTGTTTTGAAAAAAATCGTCATCGTGCATCACACTCACAATGACTATTGATCAGACTTCAATCAAGTAAGGAAATCTGATGAGTCACAGATTACACAAACTATCTTAACCTGTAATCCCGCGAAACAATGTACCCCCCCTGCGTAGTCCCACACCCACTCGTGGCTCCAACGCATCATACTCTCATTTATCAGAAAATTCACTGCCAGCCTATTGATCATCGCATCCATTCAAATTTCTTTAACCAAAGAGCATCCGAATTTACTCTTCTTTTTGGTCGATGACACGGGCACGCAGAATTGCTCCCCCCCCTTTCCAATTCGATAAACAAGACCAGCCAACCCTGACGAGAAACAACAACCTCTACCGTACATCTACCATGGAGCGTTTTGCCTAACAAGGAATCCATTTTACTCAAGCATAGACCTACAC
>NZ_JBDOPO010000382.1:0-6948 GCF_039830215.1 Rubritalea sp.
AAGCCACTCTTGGCTCACGCTAGACACTTATATTGATGCATTCCTAAACGACCCTGAGTACGATCGAGACTTTTCAAATCTGTACAACGACCTTAGCTGGAACCCAGTTCCATGGGGTAGCCTAGTCATCAACACCCAGTTCCCAATCAATAGTCAAGGGTTCACCGAACTCACCAGTAACCTTGTGTTTTGGCCCCATGAGAACATCGAACTTAGCATTGGTCACAGCTACCTAGCGGATCACCCAGAGATTGCCGATACTAATTTGGTGCACGGACGAACCTATTTCCGCATCAACCAAAAATGGGGGCTAGGCACCTACCATCAGTTACAACTTACGGATAACACGATCGAGCGCCAAGAATACTCATTCAATAGACATTTTGAAAGCTGGTCGACTGGACTCGGCATTTTCCAACGAGATAACCGGCTAAATCAAGAGTATGGCATACTGATAAACATTTCGCTAAGCGCCATGCCATCCATGAGCTTACCATTCAATATTGAAGCCCAATAACAACACATTCCAACACATTCCAACACATTCCAACACATTCCAACACATTCCAACATGACTCCAACCACACTACTTGACGCACTAAACTGGCGCTATGCCACCAAGGTGTTTGATCCAAAACAGACTATTTCAGGCGAACACTGGGACACAATCGAAGAAAGCCTCTTACTCACTCCTTCATCCTTCGGTCTACAGCCATGGAAGTTCATTGTCGTGACTGATCCCGAGGTAAAGAAACAACTTCTGCCACACTCGTGGAATCAACAGCAAGTAGTCGACTGCTCTCATCTTGTCGTGCTAGCGGCCCAAGGACCAATCGGTGACGCTGAACTCGATGCCTTCATCGACAAGACGCATGCAGAGCGCGGTGGAGATAAGGAAAGCCTCCAATTTTACAGAGATCTGATGGGCGGGTTCATAGCCAAAATGAATGACGCACAACTCATCACCTGGGCTAAAAATCAAGTGTACATCGCCCTCGGGCAATTGATGGCTAGCGCAGCAATTCTCAAAATTGACGCCTGTCCGATGGAGGGCATCTCCCCCACCGAGTACGATAAAATACTGGGTCTCGACGGCTCTGGGTATTTCACGACAGTTGCTTGCCCAATGGGCTACAGGTCTACTGATGACAAGTATGCGCATTTACCAAAAGTGCGTTACAGCAAGGAACAAGTCATACAGCATAGCTAGCTAAGCTGGCACATGGAGCTCGGTGTGAAGCAGGAGATCTGCACATGTGTCTAGTGAAGCAGCGCGACATGTGCTCCTCAGACGAAAACTATAGACTCCAAGAGATCTCTTGGAGGTTGTCACTGGTTTCTAGCGACACAGACTTAAATTCCCCAAGTTTAACTTGGTGAGTTTCACCACTAATCGAATGCCCACCTCCCGCACAAAACCTTTTTCTGTGTAGGCTTGCAGGAGACTCCAAGCTCAGCTCACAGTGTCACAATATCTATAAAAGAGTGAGCCACGCGAGTTAAACCAGTAATTCAACCCATTGAAAGTTAGCTGATTGAAAACTCCTACTCAGAAACCTCAAGTAACTAATTATAAGTTGGATATGACCACTCAAAGCACTCTGATTTAAAGCCACTGAGCTGGGATGATAGAGCTCCAAATAACATATCCATAGTCAGTACAATATTTTATAACTGGCGGAGACGGACAGTTGGATGTCCCCATTAACTGTTAGACCAGAGCGACCAACATCAAAGCCCCCTAATGGTCTTCGTTACTCACGTCCTTGAATACTTTACCGAGGCTCAGCGGTTGCTTTCAAGCTTTGAGTCGGGCCTCGTTCTTCCAGCGCAAGGTATAGATTTCGGAGAGTTTCTGGGGTTTAGGAGTATACACCATCCATCGCGCACTAGCGATGGATGGCTAGCGCGTACTTTACTCTCGGCATTACGAGCTCTCCCTCTTTGTCTGGCGGTCTTCTTGTCCGCTTTACAGCCACCAGAAGCGCATACATCCCGCATGTGACAACTGAGATCTTCTCATTAATAAATTTGTTAGATAGAGGTTCAAGGCGCTTCTCTAATGAGGCCCCGTTGCTAAAATAAATTGCCAGTCATTGACTGGTACATGCAGGAGCTAGAATGCAGGGATTTCACCTACGAGCTTAAAGCTCTCAGTACCGCAGTAACCATGTCCCGAACAACCAGATCTTCAGGCATCATTGAGCTGAGATGATACTTTCTCTGGTGATTGTTCTTGATGAGTTCCATGCGTGAATCTCTGGCTAACAGTTGACCCCTTTAGTGAGCTGAAGGCTCGGTCAAACTTGAATCCTGCAGTGCGAATCAGCCCTTCAATCTTATAGTGCATTTTACCTCAAAAACTTGCACTTAAGTTGACGCGCATGACTAAAAGGGCTTCCAATTGACCTCTAACAAGAGCTTATGCCTAATGGCATTGGCCCTTTTTGTATTATTTCTCTACTTGATCTGCAGCACTGATGCGCTCGACCAAATTTGAGAAATCAATAAGCTGTGAGTCTTTGAGAAGATTCTGAGTAAGTAGACCAACTAACAATGGTCCACGCGCGGTCACGACACTGATAAACTGAAGAAAGCTCCCCGCTGCCACTTTCAACCTGAGACTATGGGATTTTCCTTCGTCGAGTCGATGCCCAGTAGTCGCAGCTGAGACAGTCAACTGAGTCCACTCGTCATTGGGCATTGCTGCCTGTAAAACATCTCCATCGCGATCCACAACACAGAGCCCCAAACAACGAGCGTGTGTATTGAGCCACTCCACCAACTCAGGAAGTGCTGCTTGGCGCACGACTGGAGCAATCACCCCAGCCCGTTTCGCTATTTCACTTGCTTTGGCTAACACCTTGCTGGCCGAGCTACGGATGAGCCCTTCACTTTTTGGAGCTTCAGCTTTTTTATATTGCTGAGCCTCCGCTGGGGCCATGAGAGCTTTAGCTAGACGATCGAGTTCATCTACATCTAGCCATGGGTTTAGAGAATCCATATTAGTAAATTAATTTGACTGTTGAAGTTATTTGAGTTTCTGACTGATGCCAAGCTTTGATTCGATCTCCAAGCGCAGGTCATCGAAAGTATTAAGCAATCTAGCTGAGCCTTGTAATACGCCTACTGGCACACCTTTACTGCTGGCTTTAAGGAAAAGTCCATCACGTGTCACTTCTTGCTTCATCACTAGTTGGGCTGGGAGTAACTCACGTAATCCGTCAGCAGCCTCAGCACTCTCCTCCAACTCGCGCTGAACCATAGTAAGAAGAACACCTAAAATAGATAACTTAGTATTATTAGCACGTAATTCAGTGAGACCTTGAAGCATCTTAGGCACAGACCTAATCCCCAACGGTTCTGCCTGTTGTGGAACCAACACAGCATCTGCTGAAACTAACACATCTCGAGTGATCCCAAACAAACCTGCAGCACTGTCCATGATACAAATGTCATAACCTCTAGATTCCACATCTCCTAAAAAGTTTTTCACCCTGTCGGCCACGCTTTCATCGTAGCCCCCACCCAGTTCGTAACCTTCTCCCTGTCCAGCTGGGATCATGGAAAGAGTATTCATCCGTGTCGGGACCACGAGTTTGTCAAAGCGCTGTTTTTCATCGCCTATATAGTCAAAGAATCCGAGCAATTTCCTGGACTGGCGAGTGAGGGAGAGACCAACTGAGCCCTGTGGGTCTGAGTCCACGAGCAAGACATTCCACCCCGCTCTAGCGAAGGCAAATGCGAGATTGATAGATACTGTCGTTTTGCCGACACCACCTTTTTGGCTAGATACTACGATGCTTGTCATTTTTTCTGGAGAACCTATATAAAATGAGGCGCTAGGCTTCACCTAACGCACTGTATAACAGCGAAACTAAACAGCGACCTGCGCGAGAGAAAGGATTTTCTCTAGGATTCGCACCTACATGCTTATGCGCTAGACAATCCTCACAGGGATACAGCAGATTTGCCCCATGTTAAAATACATCTATTTGGGTATCGGGAACCATGCTGTTTGTCTAAATCGCAAGTCTGGAGAAGAAATTTGGCACACCAAGCTCAGCTCCTCAAAAATGATCACATTGGTTCTCGACTCAGATCAACTGGTTGCCCATTCGGCAGGTCACGTGTATTGCTAGCAAGCGACAAGCGGTCAAATCGTATGGGAAAACACACTCACTGGACTTGGCTATGGGTTCTGCACCACAGCCTACCACCATAGTTCTTCCGCTTCAGCAAGCATAGGCTCCATGCATTCTAGACATATTGAAGACTCTGAAGACGAATAATAAAGCTAGGTTATGTATTGCTCTCTCTGCCACCGACGACAGTGGCTGCTTTTTTCTCGGTTATTCCCGCAAGCGTCATTTATGTATTGGCCAACAGAATTCTGAAGATTATCTGCCTAGGGCATGGCCAAACTGGATTGGTCCGCATAGTGCCCGAAATTGTGCCCGAAAGAGACCTTTTCCAACAAATGGCGGACGCTGCAGTGACCTTTTGATTGTAGCCTAGGTTAAGCTTCACATCGTAGCTCACACCGCAAAGGTAGCGAAAATATTCAGCTTAGTTATTGCCCATGTTGCGACTCACTAGAGAAGACCAATCATTCCCGGTTTTCGATCTCCCTGATTGCCACTCTTACCTCATCCTTTGTTTTAGAATAACACTTCTTAAATAGCGTACACCTGACCCACTGACTACTATTTCAGGACGCTTTGCGTGCTTTACCACTCAATTCATCTTCTCCCCCCTCAGCAATGTTCTCTTTTACCCAGGCTATCACCATTTCCTGAGATGCTTCGTCCAATTGGGGCAAAATCTAAAGTAACACTCTTTCTAACCTTTTACTGTATAGACGTCACATTTGTCGCTTGGATATAAAAAGTTAAATAACGAAGAATCAATCTTGGGTGTTCGTCGGCATCTACAATCTTAAGCCTGTGAAGAAGTTGTAAACTGATTACATAGAAAGATCGGAAGGAATGCACGTTTCAGTAAATTGAGGAATTTCATAAAATCTTCAGTCATCGATTGCTTAAATATGGCTGTATTTAACCTCAGCGCTGAGGTTATATCTCGCACGCACGCCTCCAATGCATTAACGATAAACCGACAACGGTTCGCTTAAGAGCTAAGTTCATTTATACAAGCCGGTTCACTCCATTGATCTCGCTGACCTGCTCATAAAACCTAATTGAGATACGCTGGCTCCACACTCAAAGTATTACAGCGCCAAATCACGTATTGGTAAATTCACCTGAATACTCACTTATTTCACGCCGCTCATGACTCTATAAAGCTTTGACTCAGCCACGATATCATACAACATCTCACTCCCCCCTCAAATTTGTATTTTCAAAATCACTATAATGGCTACGCAACACATAGGTATAGGCATGGCTGGCTTCGGCACAGTTGGCACAGGCGTCTGGGAAACTCTCGAACGTAATGGCCAGCTCATTTCAAACAGAGCCAAAGACGCCTTTTCACTCAACATCAAAAAAGCGGCTGTCCGAGACATCAACAAAAAGCGCATTGATAATGCTCCCGCTGATCTTTTCACTACTGATTGGCAAGAAGTGGTCAACCACCCAGAAGTCGACATCGTTGTAGAGCTCATCGGTGGCACTACCACAGCTTTTGACATTGTCGCTGCTGCGCTAAAGATGAAGAAACCTGTAGTGACTGGTAACAAAGCCCTACTTGCCGAGCGAGGTAAGGAGCTCTTCGCCATTTCTCGCGAGTACAATACTCCTGTCCATTTTGAAGCAGCTGTCGCTGGTGGAATCCCAGTTATCAAGGCGGTACAGGACTCGTATGTCGGGAACCGCATCGAAACCATGTCCGGCATTATTAACGGCACATCAAACTACATCCTCGAGCGCATGACCACAGCGGGCCTCGATTACCAGACCGCTTTGGCTGAAGCACAAGACCTCGGCTACGCTGAGGCGGATCCCGCGCTCGACGTCAATGGGTGGGATGCAGCGCACAAGGCAATCCTCCTCGCTACTTTAGCTTACGGATTCACCGTTCCAGCTGAAGAAGTTTATGTGCGCGGTATCGAGCGTGTGCGCACCATCGATATCGACTTCGCTACAAAGCTCGGTTATGCGGTAAAGCTACTCTCGGTCGTGCGCGAGCATTCTGACGGTTCAGTTGAGATCCGCACACAGCCGTCCTTCATCCCACAGTCTCACATTCTGTCCTCGGTCAATGGAGTATTCAATGCTGTAGCTGTACGTGGTGATGCATCTGGCGAAGCTCTCTTCTACGGTCGGGGTGCGGGCAAAGAGCCCACAGCATCATCCGCAGTGGGCGACCTAGTCGAAGCTGCCTACACATTCGTTCACGCAGCTGGACACCGTGGCTTCCTGCCATACGCAGAGAACGGTAGGGTGCTATCAATTGATCAGACAGAAACATCGTACTATGTGCGCTTCGAAGTTGAAGACCGACCAGGCGTGATCGCTGAAATTGCTAACACCCTCGCAAATGACGGTATCGGCATATCTGGCACCCACTCACCAGTCGACCCAGAGAATCCAGACAAAGACTTCTCCGACATGGTATTCCTGCTTCACACTTGCCCATTCGGTAAACTGCGTGAAACTCTGAAAAAGTGCGAAGCCCTCGACTGCACTACTGCTGAGCCAGTGGTCTTCCGCATCGAGAAGCTCGCCACGGACTAGAGAACAACACTCGCACTTCAACATTTTTAAGATCCTTCAGAGTCCGCTTTGTGGGATCTTTTTGTTTCAGTCAAATCAGCTTGCCCGACTTGACGCAATTATTAATGGAGCGGAAAATCAGGCAGCATAGGATATTTTTGATGAGTTGAAGTATTTCTGAATCCTCGTCGGCCTCTTAGCCAAACTCCTGACTTGAGTTTTAACCTGCTCCTTGAATTTTCCTTTTCCTCGAAGTGATGGTCGCTTGCTT
>NZ_JBDOPO010000188.1:0-1680 GCF_039830215.1 Rubritalea sp.
ATGCTTCATACGAACTTACCGGAATGGTTGTTGCTGGAATGGCCGGAATGCGTATTGGGTTAGGAATTCTTAATCCAGGTAGGATGACTCGTGGACGAGCATTGTTAGAAAGTGGCAAGCTTGGCCTGCCATTGATCTTCGGAGCTTTTTTTCTCACCTTCATAGCGGCCTGCGTCGAGGGATTTTGGTCAGCACATGATTTTGCCCCAGCTTTGAAATATGGGGTCGGCTTTGCAGGCTGGATAGCCATTGCTCTTTATTTTATTTTTGCAGGAAGGGGGAAACGTGAAGCTTGAAAAAGTAACCGCTGAGATTCGCCCCCGAGGCCGATGGGAATCGATTGACCTCGGTTGTGCTTTAGTGCGTGAAAATTATGGCAAGGTAATGAACGCATGGTTCGTTACTGTGGTGCCACTCTGGTTTTGTATTATTGCTCTGAGCCAATTTTGGCCGTGGGCTGAAGGTCGCCCGTGGATTGCTGGGCTTCTGTGTATTTGGATTTTGCCAATCTGTGATCGTATCCCACTCTTCGTACTGAGTCGCCGGCTGTTTGGTGAAGACTCGACAATTAAGGATTTACTGAAGGCGCTACCGTCGATGTTTTTTAGGCGTTTTTTTGTCACCCTTTTTATGGGGCCATTGAATCTAGCAAGAGGCCTATCTCAGCCAGTGATGGAACTAGAAGGGTTAAAGGGAAAGGCATACAGCCAGAGGGTGAGCCTGCTTTCTAGAAATGGTGGTGAAGGAGCAAGCCAAGCTGCTATGGTCTCACTAGTGCTCGTGCTAGCTTCAATGTTTTCGATGCTGTTTGTTTTTTTTAGTCTATTAGGCTTGTTTGGAGACTCAATCGTTATTGAAGAATTTTGGGTTGATCATGTTTTAGATAGCGATGCTGATTTCATGCCAATTCCTTATGTCTGGATTATGGTAGGTTTGATGCTTTCAGCCGTGACCTTGGTAGAACCTTTCTACGTGGGAGCTGGGTTTTCCATGTATATCAATAGCCGCACCATAACCGAGGGGTGGGATATCGAGTTGGCATTCAAGCGGATGAGCGAGAGGGTCAACTGTGTGCTTAAAACAACAGGGAAGTCATTGCTCATGACATTAGTAACCTTGCTTTGTTTCTCATTGAGTCACCCCCCGCTTGAAGCCTCTAACGATCGCTTAGATAAGGTGATGGCTAACGAGGATTTTGAAATCCGTTCGGAGATCGTCCAAGTTCCAAAGAAGTCAGGAAATCCTTCCCTCGGTTCTGGGGGCTTAGCTCTATTTGGGGCTCTAGGAGTAGTGTCTACTATTCTTTTCTGGGGGATATTGATCGCTTTGATTATTGGTGTTTGCTGGTTGATTCACACCAACATGCATGTGTTCAGGGGGACTGGGCGAGCCAACCTGGCTAGTCCACCCACAGTACGAAGTGTGATGGGAATGGATGTCACACCTGAGAGCTTGCCTAAAGACATTGTCGCGGCTGCTAAAGCTGCTTGGGACGCACGGAATCACCAGCTTGCTTTGAGCTACCTCTACCGAGGATCGATCTCTTGGACCATCAATGAAATGGCTGTGGAGATTGAAGAGGCTGATACTGAAAACGACTGCGTGCTACGCGTGCAGCAAGCTGGGCAACAAGCCGTGACTGACTACTTTTCTGGCCTAACAAAGCATTGGGTCAATTTG
>NZ_JBDOPO010000199.1:0-6911 GCF_039830215.1 Rubritalea sp.
CATGATGTGGTCGATGCTGGCTTCACAGGCTTTGAGCATGCGCCCAGATTATTGGCATTGGCCACGGTCGCGCACCCAGATGTTTTTGAGTGAAAACTTAGGAATGAAAATGGGCACTTTTGCAAAATCTTTGAGGACGATCACGGTCGGTACCCTAATAGATCCTTGAGCTGTGCCGATGGTCCTATCCTGGGCTCGCACTGGGAGCTCCATCCAGTCGCTTAGGTGTGCGGGATTCATTGTCTCACATCCTACGATGTCTAGCCCATCAGCATTGTCGGTGGCCATGTGGGCGAAGGCATCCGCTGGCGAGATGATAGAGACCGCTTGCCACTGGTGGTTGAGTACCAAGACGCATTTTTCGTGTACCGGATTTGTTTTCATGGGTTGACAGAAATTACACTGATCTAAGGAAAGACACCGAACACGCTTGTGAAATCAATGGATAATGTCAAAATTTGGTGGGATTTTTGTGGGAAAATTATTTATTTCGAATGAGTTGTTTTTTGTTGGTTGTTTGTTTGCGGGATGTTGTGGATTGGCGAAATGAGACTTGTTGTCGTTGTGGGTATAGTTGAAGGTGGCTGTGTTGGCCGATGAGTGAGAATTTAGAAGATCTGGAACAGTGGGGAGAGGATGTCATTTTTGGGCGTGCGAAGGGTTTTCGTGCGGCACTAATGCGCTGTGTCCTGCGTGGATTTTCTTGGCTCTATCGGTATGCTGTGCTGCAGCGCCTACGACTTTTCCGAGAGGGCTGGAAAGACCAAGCCTACCTTGGGACGACGGTGATCAGTATTGGTAACATTACGGTGGGGGGTACGGGTAAAACTCCAGTGGTGGAATTGTTCTCTAAGACGCTGCGTGACCGTGGCCGCAAAGTGGCAATCCTTTCGCGTGGTTATAAATCTAAAAAGTTAGACGAGCCACAGGAATGGCGTCGAAAGGCTACTGGTGAAATAGTGGAAGAAGACGAGATGCCAAAGTTGGTGAGCGCTGGAAATGGCCTCATCCTCGATGTCCAATACGCGGGTGACGAGCCTTACATGCTGGCTAAAAATTTGGATGAAGTCTCGGTGGTTGTGGACAAGGACCGAGTCAAAGGTGGTAAGTTTGCGATCGAGGAATTAGGCTCAGATTTACTTTTGTTAGATGATGGGATGCAGTTCCTGAAAATCGCCCATTCGTTAGATATCGTGCTGGTTGATTTCAACTCACCTTTTGGCACGGGAGCAATCTTGCCGCGTGGCACATTACGCGAACCACCGAAGAATCTGTGCCGAGCCGATTACATTTTCATCACGAAATGCTATAAGGCAGGAAACACAGAGCTGATCGAGAAAATCAGAAAGCACAATGCTGTGGCAGAGATAATCGAATGCACGCACGGTCCGCAGCATTTGGAAAATGTGTTCACCGGTGAGGTGCTACCGTTAGAATTTTTGAAAGGCAAATATGTGGCTGCTATCAGTGGTATTGCTGTGCCCGAGAGTTTTGAAGAAAAACTCACAGACTACGGCTCAAATGTGCTCTTCCACCGAACCTTTGCTGACCACCATTCCTTTTCCCAAAAAGATGTGGATCGGTTTATGCGCCGATGCGTGCGCCGCGATGCGGATATTATTGTGACCACAGAAAAGGACGCTGTGCGTTTTCCTAGACCAGCTGAAATGGATGTGGAGATTTACTTCCTACGGATAGAAGTGGATATTCTCAGTGGCCAAGATGTATGGGAGCGCCTAGTCGACCGAGTGTGTATGGAGAAGAAACCAGTTGATCCGCTTCTTTTATATGAGAAATCCATCCACCTCTAGGCTCCCCCCGCTGCTGCCAGAGCAACCAGAATTACGAAAATAGGTTAGCCACTATGCGAGGTGTTAACGACGTCACGGCCTAGGATTTGCTCGTAGCGCTCGATATAGGCCGCAGCCGTGGTACTGTGGTTAAAGACATCTTCGCTTTCCTTCATGATTCGGCGAATGGTCTTGTTCTTTACTGTAGGTTCCCACTGGTAAAACTTGATGGCTTCATCGATGGCCCAGCGCAGTCCATCGGCGCTGTAGTGTCCGAAGCGGAAGCCGTTCCCTAGTTTTCCATCGTAGTGGAGGTGGTGGATGGTGTCGTGGATGCCACCAGTATCGTGAACGATCGGAATGCAGCCGTATTTGGGTGCAACCATTTGCGGTAGACCACATGGCTCAAAGCGTGAAGGCATAAGCATGAAGTCAGAGCCGGCATAGCCTAAACGAGAAAGAGATTCATCGAATCCACACATGGCAACTTTACCTTCCAAGTCGTGAAGGGCGATTATGTCATGAAAATGTTGGGAAAATGAACCACTAGCAACAATCACAATCTGAAGGCCGAGGTGAGAATAGTCTGAGACAGTTTGGTACATTATATCAGCGAGGAGCTGACAGCCTTTCTGCATCGGATCGAGGCGAGATGGCCAAAAGAGAATCGGGGCATCTGGGTCAACATCGAGTCCAGTTTTTTCTTGGAGCAGAGCTTTATTGAGAGCCTTGCCTTTAGCCACCGTTTTTGGGGTGTAGTGGTGTTCGAGGTACGGATCTGAGTGAGGCTTGAGTGACTCGTCCGGTGCATTGAGTATTCCGCTGGCGCAACCAGCATATACCTTGTTAGCTAGTTCGTAGCGAATGGCGTCCGGGACGAAATCATGGCGCCCTTCGACGACTTCGTAAAGGAAGGTTGTGCTGACTGCGTTGACGTGGTCTGAGGCAAAAATTCCTGTGGCGAGTAGATCGACTGGTTTGGTGCCTCGTGCTTCATCGTAGTTCTCTGGATTTTCAGTGAAGTAAAGGTTATGCCAAAAATCTGCAGCATCGATTCCCTTGTCTTCCATATGGGCCATGGTGAGACATTCGGAGTGGATGTTATGGCAGGTGAAGAGGCAGGGAATGCCAAGACGTTTTGCTGCTGCGGGGATTAGACCAGTCATCCAATCGTTACAGTGAATGAGGTCTGGCTGAACACGTGGGATGATGTTGTTGATGACCTCGCGTTGGAAGGCGAGGGCTGTGTTATGGTTCTCCGCTAGATCGTACACTTTACTGCGGCGGTAAAAAATGCGGTCTTCAGCTAGGTGAATGCGCTTTTCTGGTATTACTTTGGAAACGCAGCGCTTCACTTCACCATCGAAGATCTCTTTCATGTCCATGTCAAACATCTTGCGGTAGTTAGGAATGGCAACGTGCACGTCTGCTCCTTGGTCATAGAGAGCCTTTACTAGTGACGCTGATACGTCAGCCATTCCGCCAGCTTTTGCTTGCATTCGCTGAGCTAAGTTCCCCATGCCATGAGGCAGGTAAGTGATTTCCGGTGTAACAACAAGGATGCGAGTTTTACTTTTGTTAGGTTCCGCGGTGGGGTTGCAAGGTTGGGGTTTACTCATGACTTCAAAAGGCTTAGCAAATAGATGTGGATGATACAAATAAAGAGTAATCTAAGAGGCAGTTTTTTTCAGCTGATTGATGAATTTACCCGTAGAGAGGTTTTCCTGGATAAAGAGCGAGGATGACTTGTATGTTTGTTACAATAACCTCCATGCAAATGTGAAAATAAGAACCGGTCCCGCATAGTCTACGACGAGTAAATGGAGAATGGTTATTTTTATAATCTTCCTAGGTGACAAATAGGATAAAGCAGCTTTAGTCAATCAAATCAAAAACTAAAATTTTATGCCGAATCCATTCCTAGCTGACGACTACCACATCCGCTGGTCAACTTTGACTGCAGACTACATCGAGTCCGATATCAAACAAGCGCTAGAGCGGGCTGAGCAAAGGCTTAACGCTATTCGCAATCTGGCCACTGAAAATGTGAGCTATGCTAACACTTTCGCTGCTTTTGAAAAAGCGGCTGAGGAACTGGAACGCGGTTGGGGACGTTTGAGCCACCTGGATAGTGTCGATGATAACCCTGAGCAACGCGCGGCGATGAATGCAGTGCTGCCTGAGGTCTCAGCTTTTTATTCGCAAATTTTTTTAGATTCCCAAATTTGGGCGTCGCTCAAAGCGTTTTCAGAAAGCCCAGACGCGAAGGCTCTAAGCCCAGTGAAGCAGCGCTTTATCGAAGAGACATGTGCAGACTTTATTCAGTCAGGAGCAGACCTCGATGCTACTCAAAAAGCTGAAGTCGCTGAAATAGAGGCGGAGCTGTCACAGAAGACAAAGAAGTTTTCGGAAAACGTGCTAGATTCCACCAATGCATGGGAGATCGTGATCCATGATGAAGCACGCCTTGCAGGTTTGCCTGAGATGGCGAAGGAGGCAGCTCGCTTAGACGCTTTACAAAACAGCCACGGTTCAGAAGATGCACCAAAGTGGCGCTTCACTCTGCAGCACCCATCGATGGGGCCTGTGATGCAGCACGGTGAAGACGATTCTCTGCGCAAGGAAATTTGGGAAGCGAATTGCACAGTTGGTCGTGATGGTGAGTACGATAATACTGACCTGATCTGGGAGGTGTTAGAGCTGCGCCAGCGTAAAGCTGAAATCCTAGGAAGACAATCATTTCCAGATCTCATTTTGCAACGTCGCATGGCTAAGAATGGCCAAGCTGCTCTTGACTTCACAGAGGACCTTCACGGCAAAATCCAAGAAGAATTTCTCAAAGAGACTAAGGAACTCCAAGACTTTAAGGCTGAGAAAACCGGTGGAACTTCGGCACCACTAGAGCCATGGGAAACTGCCTACTGGTCTGAGAAACGCCGTAAAGAGCAATACGCATTTGATGATGAAGCTCTGCGTCCCTATTTCCCTGTCGCTAGCGTGATGGACGGAATGTTCTCTATCACTTCAAAGCTATTTGGTATCGAAATTGCCGAGAAAGAAGCAGTCTTCGGTAAGGATGAAGATGGCAAAGTTCAGGTTTGGCACGAAGAATGTAAATTCTACGATGTCCAGGACTCCGCGACCGGTGAGTTGCTCGGATCGTTCTATGCCGATTGGCACCCGCGCCCAACTAAGCGTGGTGGAGCGTGGATGAACTCGCTCAAGACTGGTGGACCGGTGGCCGATGGTGGAGCACGTGAACCGCACCTCGGCTTGATGATTGGAAACATGACCAAGCCAGTGGGGGATAAGCCTGCTCTGTTAGACCACCGAGAAGTTGAGACGATCTTTCATGAATTCGGTCACTTGCTACACCATCTATTAGGTGACGTTGAGGTGAAATCACTTTCAGGCACGAATGTCCCTTGGGATTTCGTTGAGCTACCATCGCAGATTATGGAAAACTTTTGCTGGGATCGCGAATCGCTCGATCTGTTTGCCAGGCATTATGAAACTGGTGAGACCCTACCTGATGAGCTCTTCCTAAAGATGCTGTCAGCTAAAAACTACATGAGCGCTACTGGATTTATGCGCCAGCTCGCACTTGGCAAACTAGACCTAGAGCTTCACCAAAACTTTAGTCAGTACAAAGGTGGCGATCTCGATGCGGTGGATGCCAAAATTTTGGCTGATTACAAAACGCCACTAGCGACTGATTCGCCGACTATGGCGCGTCGATTCTCTCACTTGTTCTCTGGCCCAGTGGCCTATGCCTCCGGTTATTATTCTTACAAGTGGGCAGAGGTGCTAGACGCTGATGCATTCACTCGTTTCCAGGAGGATGGAATTCTCAATACTGAGACGGGTATGAGCTTCCGTAGGGAGATTTTGGCACGTGGAAATTCACGTCCAGTGGCTGAATCCTATCGCGCATTCATGGGCCGTGACCCAGAGCTCGAACCCTTACTCGAGCGCGCAGGATTAGCCTAACCTTAGAGCGGAAAACTCCATCTTGCCGCTCATTGAGTGGTAGAAATTTTGAATGCCGAGCATTAGCTTGGCATTCTTTTTGAGCCAAATTATTTTCCTTCAGCGCGTTTCTTGACCTTTTTCATCATGCCGTTGTATGCGAGCTTTCCGCTAGCCACTAGGCGGTGGTTGGCCTTCATCAGTGATGAGCCATGTTCGCGCATGTAGACATCGCAGAGCACGGCGTAGCTTCCGTTCCCGAGAACGACAAGTTCGACTTCAGGCTCGACGGCTACACCATCGGTGAACCATGTGCCATAGACAACTTCAGTAGATCGGCCACCCCATTTCTGAAACTGGTAGGTGTTGCCAGTTTGGGAAACGAGCGAGAAGCCATCTTCACGGAAAACTGAGCGAATGGCAGAGTCCACGTTGCGGCGTGAAGAGTTGTGAATCTCAGTGGAGGCAAAAGCATTTGAGTTGGAGCCTATGCCAACTGTCCCGCGACAACTTGTCCCGAGAGTGAGAGACGCGGCGGCTAGTGCGCAAGCGCTGAGGATTGGAAGTAATTTCATATTAGAGTGAGTCGATAGCAGATTGGAGTTCGGAAGCCAAAGCTTCATTGGTGATTTCTCCGTTAGAGAAATTATCATAAAATGAAGGAACTGAAAAACTGGCTTCGAGATCAGCTCCCATGTGTGGAAATGTGGCCTTGGCTGCCTCCAGTACTGTTGCTCCTCCACACGGTCCTGAGGAGGTGGAAAGTAGTAGCATAGGTTTGTTAGATCAAAGCTTTTGCTCTTGCCGCGATGTCGAACCGTGGAGGTTTTTGAAAGCCATGCTCTAGGAGCTATTGTGCTCTGCTAGTGCAATATAGATCGCATCGTGCGCGCGGATCGGATCGTGTTGAGAAAGCGTTGAGCGTCCACTGGAATCCCGTTGGTCTCTTCCTCATCAGAAGAATAAATAGGTAGGCTAAAAATTTGTTAAATCGCGCTCGATGAGCTCAGCGCCAATTACCTTACCCCCCCCCGCATAGTTAGCGAGTTTGCGGTTGATCTACGATGAGCTGGTGGAGGCCCCAAAGGAAGGTATCTTCATAGATGACTCACCTCAGTGGCTATTGCCATGGCCGGGGAAGGTTAAAAGATG
>NZ_JBDOPO010000159.1:0-6875 GCF_039830215.1 Rubritalea sp.
GCTCCTAATACCCTCTTGGAGGTGACGAATTAAGGCGGGAAACTACTCGCCTTACAATAGTAAACTGTAAGAATCGGAGAAGGAGTGCCGCTTCAATGAATAATTTACAACTAAGAATGAAACATGCGATTAATTCCAGATTTAGAGATGTCACTGCACACCAATGAACAATGGCCATTGGCCATTGGTTCAACTCAGTTGCGGTATATGTGTGCTATCGATTCTTTCCTCTTGCCTTTCAAATAGCCTTGAATGCCTTGGCGAAGGCGTCGAGTGTGTCTTCGATGTCACCAGAGCTGTGGGCGAGCGAGATGAAGCCAGTTTCGTACGGGCTTGGGGCTATGTAGACTCCGTCGTCGAGGAGTGCGGCGAAGAAACGTTTGAAGGCGTCCATGTCGGCGCCATTAACATCGTCGACATTCCAAATTTCTTTGTCGGTGAAGAATAAGCAGAACATGGAACCAACGCGGTGGAAGGTGTAGTTGAGACCATTTTCAGCGAGTAGCTTGCGGATGCCGGCTTCCAGCTGAGCACCTTTGACTTCGAGCTGGGTGTAGCCGTCGGCTGCGTCGAGAGCTTTGAGTTGAGCAAGGCCTGCAGCCATAGCGAGTGGGTTTCCTGAGAGAGTTCCAGCTTGGTAGACTGGGCCGATAGGGGCGAGGCAGTCCATGATGTCAGCGCGGCCACCGAAGGCTCCTACAGGGAGTCCGCCACCAATGACTTTACCCATGCAGGTGAGGTCGGGTGTGATGCCGACAAGTTCTTGAACACCACCTTTAGCAACGCGGAAGCCAGTCATGACTTCGTCAAAAATGAGGACTGTGTCGTGCTTCTTTGTGATGTCACGGAGGAACTGAAGGTAGCCTTCACGCGGGAAAATCAGTCCTGCATTGGCTGGGAATGGCTCGAGGATGATGGCGGCAATTTGATCGCCGATAGCATCGAATACTTCCTGCACAGCTTCTGGGGAGTTGTATGGAAGGACGATGGTGTGGTCAGAGAATGCTTTTGGTACACCAGCTGAATCGGGCTCGCCGTGGGTGAGCGCGCCCGAGCCGGCGGCTACGAGTAGGTGGTCAACGTGGCCGTGGTAGCAGCCATCAAATTTGATGACCTTGTCGCGGCCGGTGAAGCCGCGAGCTAGGCGGATAGCAGACATGGTGGCTTCTGTACCAGAGTTGGTCATGCGGACTTTTTCTATAGACGGAACCCAGTCGACGATAGTCTGCGCCATCTGGACTTCCCATGGGCAGGGAGCACCGAATGATACTCCGTCTTTCGCTACTTCGTGGATGGTTTGGGTGAGTTCGATGGGAGCGTGGCCTAAGATGGCTGGCCCCCATGTCCCGATGTAGTCGATGTAGGTTTTGTTGTCGACGTCAGTGATGCGGCTGCCAGCAGCTCTGCGGACGAAAAAGGGATCTCCGTCGACATTTTTAAAGGCGCGAACGGGTGAGTTCACACCGCCAGGGATGAGTGTCTTAGCTTTTGCGAAAAGTTTCTTAGAAAGTGGTCCTACCATGATGAGTGAGTTGTTGAGATTATACGGAGATTGCCTGCAGTGGGTTTGTCAAAAATTGCCGTCCCGAGCGATGCTTTTTTTTGAATATCTCGCGGCGGATGATTTTCAGTTTGAAGAACGAGTTTGCGGGAGAGTGAAAATTACGGCACATTTAGTGCATGAAACTCATTACCGTCTTTATGTCAGTGGCTATAGCTCTGGCTAGTAGCCAGCTTGGTTTTGCCGATTCACTCCTCGATAATGACCCCGAGGTGGTTTTCTTTGAGCCGAATGATGAGATGGTTTTGTTGGTGGTGAAGGAGTCGACAGTGTTTGCCACAAAGAAGGGGGGGCGCAAGCTGGGTACCTACCCGGTAGACACGACGCTCCGGCTGCTAGGAATGACTGAGAAGGGCTACAAGGTGAAAGGGAAGGCCAAGCATAGTCTCGTCACCGGTTGGGTTTCACCAAAAAATCTAGCATCTAAACAGCCAAAGTTCGTAGAAGAACTGAAGCTGCACTACGAGCGCGAAATGGCTATTCGTGAGTTGATTGCTCAGAAGGAGGTTGCAATCGGGATGACCATCGATGAAGTTCAGAAATCGGTTGGAGAGCCAACTAAAAAGGAAAGCCGGATCACTAAGGATGGCAGGACTGGGAAGTGGGAGTTCATAAAGGGCAAAGAGCTGAAGCACTACACTAATACCGTAGATCCACGCACTGGTCAGGTATTTCGCCGTTTTTCACATGTGACTGTCGATGAGAAGGAGAAGCTCACCGTGGAGTTTGAGAATGATGTGGTCACCGCAATTTCGAGTCTGGAGAATAACTCTCCTGGCAATATTCGGATCATCGTTCCACCAATCGTTTTTGGGTTCTAGGCGATGCGTAAAGTTTACGAAGACCAAGACATGACTATGGTGGGGTACTACCAGTCATTGTTAGAAGATGAGGGGATCCAGACCTTAGTTAAAAACGAATATGCCTCGCTAGCGACTGGTGAGATTCCTTTCACTCAGGTTTATCCAGAGCTGTGGGTGACCGATGAGGCTGACTACGAGCGTTCGGTGGATTTGATCCGAAGCGTTAGAGATAGCCAGATCGATGGAGAGGAAGAGAAGGCTTCAGTGGGTTATAAGCGTTCTGTGAGAATGCAGCTGATTCTCTGGCCAGGAATGCTGATGGTGCTCCTGTTACTGGTGTTTGTGCTGAGCTCTGTTATCGAAGCTCTATTCTAGCAAGTCTGGTCGATTTTGGCGGGTGCGCTCTAGAGCTTTTTCCTTCTTCCACTGCTCGATTTTTTTGTGGTTTCCTGAGAGTAAAACTTCAGGGACCTTCATGTCGCGGAATGTGTTAGGCTTGGTGTAGGCTGGAGCTTCCAGCATGTTTGGATCCGAGAAAGATTCTTCTTGGTGGGACCGTTCGTCACCTAGGGCACCGGGAATGAGGCGCACGATGGCGTCGGTCACCACTGCGGCGGCGATTGCTCCATTAGTCAGCACGTAGTCGCCGATGGAGAGTTCGATGTCGACGAGTTGCTCAATCACGCGGTGATCAACTCCCTCGTAGTGACCACAAAGGATGATTAGGTGAGGTGCGGTAGAAAGTTGTTGGGCAATGGCTTGTTTGAATTGTTTGCCCTGTGGAGTCATGAGGATGACCTTGCAGTCGTCACTACGTAGTTCCTCGATGGCTGCAAAAATGGGGTCGGGCTTGAGCAGCATCCCTTGGCCACCACCACAGAGGTAGGCGTCGGTCTTGCGGTGCTTGTCTGTTGCCCAGTCGCGCAGATTGTGGGCATGGACCTCGACGAGGTTCTTTTCCCTAGCGCGTTTGATGATGCTCTCGCTGAGTGGAGCGAGTGCTATTTCTGGGAAAAGTGTGAGAATATCGATCCGCATAGAGTGAGAATGAAGTTTCAAGTTGGAAGTTTCAAGCGTTGAGGCTACTGGATTGGTATGAAGCACAATGTGACCATTTACACTGACGGATCATCGCGGGGGAATCCAGGGCCAGGAGGCTATGGCGCGATCTTGATTTCAGGTGATAGAAAGAAGGAACTTTGTGGGGGATATTTAAGAACGACGAACAATCGCATGGAGCTCATGGGAGCCATTGTGGCACTGGAGGCTCTGAAAAAACCCTGTGAGGTCGAGCTGATTTCAGATTCTAAATACGTGATTGATGCGATGCGAAAAGGCTGGATTCACGGGTGGAAAAAGAAGAGTTGGAGTAGGGGGCCGAACAAACCACTTAAGAATGCTGAACTATGGCAGCGGCTCGATAAGGCGCAGGCTCAGCATAAAATGACTTGGAGCTGGGTCAAAGGTCATGCTGGTAATCCGATGAACGAGCGCTGCGATGAGCTGGCGTATGGCTCGACCGAGGGGAAGGATCTGCCAGAGGATGTCGGCTTTGTTAGTGAGTAGGGGGCGCTACGTTTTTTTTTTGTTCACCTTGCCTCTAAGTAGTGGGTGGCCGGCCTTGGCTTTGGTGATGAATGGTCCACGGAGGTAGACTGGGGATGGCTGGGTGTTGAGCTGCGTTTGCTTGTCCTTTTCAGATAGAATGAGCCACGCTGCGATGTGTTGTTCTGCGCTTGCTATTTCTTGGAGGAGCGCTTGGTCACCGCTGAGATCCATGGTGGGGTCTAACGAGAAGAGAGCCTCTGCTGCTTGGTTTACCTTTTGGTCGAAAACTTCTCGATCCATGAGCTGTGGCTCCTGCGGGAGGCTGTGCGTCGGAATTTCAGCGGTAAAGAAGGAGCCTCTGCGGGCGTCTCCAACTGCGATGCTGGGCTTGCCTGCCAACCACGTTTCGGTGGCAAGAAATGAGGATTGGCCAACGACTGGGCAATCGTGAGCGACCGCAATTCCCTGGGCTGCGGCAATGGCTATTCGGGAACCAGAATAGGAACCAGGGCCGGTGCCGATGAGGATAGTGTCGATTTTTTCGCCATCGGGAATTAGTGCTAGCAGCTTCTTGAGTGGGCTGAATAGCAGCTGGTTTTGTTGCCTGTGGCTTTCAAAATACTCAGAATGCGTAGGCCCTTTGCCTAACTTGAGTGAAATACTGGCAGCTGGGTAGCTGGTTTCGATTGCTAGGATATTAGGCACAGTGAACAGTTATTTGAATGAAATTCATGGTGGATATGCAGGATATGTAGAATCTTTTGTGATTCTTGTCGATTCGCTCTTGAATGAATGAGCATCTCCATGTTTCTTTCTCGCGTCACTCGGCTAATCTGTAGTCGGGATGAATAATTTTCACCAGAATTCCACCAGAATTAGTTATGAGCGATTACGCAAAAGGTTTAGAAGGAGTAGTAGCGAATGAATCCGCCTTGTCAAAGGTTGAAGGACTCGCAGGCAAGTTGTCTTACTTAGGATTCAGTATCGATGATCTTGTCGAGAACTGTAGTTTTGAAGAAGTTACCTTCCTTCTCCACAATAACCGCCTTCCAAATACTGAAGAGCTAGCCTCTTTCGAAACTAAGTTGCGCAACGACCGTGAACTACCTGAGCAGGTAATTTCTTTCATCAAGTCACTCCCAGCTGAAGCCACTCCCATGGACGTGCTTCGCACAGCAGTGTCCATGCTCGGTATCTTTGATAGCCGCGCTAAAATTGGTGAGCCTGACCATGAGCTCAACCGTGAAGTTGCACTGTCTCTTGTGGCTAAGACTCCAGTCATCGTTGCTTACTACCACCTCGCTCGTCAGGGCAAGGAACTTCCAGCAGTGCGCACTGATCTTTCAGAAGCTGCACACTTCCTCTACCTCATCAATGGTGTGGTACCTTCAGAAGCTGAAGCTCGCACGCTCGACGTGGCGTACATCATTCACGCTGACCACGGCATGAATGCTTCCACTTTCTCAGCACGTGTCACAATCGCGACACTTTCTGACATCTACTCCGCAATGACATCTGCGATCGGCACCCTCAAGGGCCCACTTCACGGTGGCGCTAACGAAGGAGTGATCAAGATGCTCAAGGAAATCGGTAGCGAAGATGCTGTGGATGCCTTTGTTGAAGATTGTCTTGTCAACAAGAAGAAGATCATGGGTATTGGTCACCGTGTGTACAAGGTGCTCGACCCACGTGCTCCACACCTTCAGAAAATGGCGATCAAGCTTACTGATGAACTTGGTGAGTCAAAGTGGATCAACATGTCTGAGCGCATTGCTGCAATCATGCGTGAGCGCAAAGGTCTCAATGCCAACGTCGATTTCTACTCTGCTACAGTGTACTACTCACTCGGTATTCCTACTGATCTCTTCACTCCGATCTTCGGCATCGCACGCATGTCTGGTTGGACAGCACAGGTGCTCGAGCAGCTCCAAGACAGCCGCCTCTACCGTCCGCTTACTAAGTACGTAGGGCCTGAGACACTTTCCCCAGTGACTCCAATCAGCGAGCGCTAGGAATTTAAAATTCTCTAATGCCCCATGTCTTTTATTAGGCATGGGGTATTTTTTGCTGGGAGCGCTGAGCCCCAGCTCGGCAGCAGTGATTCCGTAGCCGAGCGCTAGGGCTCAGTGCTCCCAGGTTAGAAGCTGGCTCCGATGGTGAAGTGGAAGGTTCCTTTGGGCTCATGTTCCTTGCGGTTGAGATTATAACCGTACTCAAACCGGATCGGGCCTATGGGGAGATGAATGCGCGCGCTAACTCCTACTGCTTGGCTCGGGTTGCTAAAGTCGAGGTCTTCGAAGTCGCTGTAAACTTGGCCTAAGTCATAGAACAGAGCGAGGTGGATGGGCTTTTTGATTTCTCTGACGAGTTCGGCGCTACCAACCCAATAGGATTCACCACCAAGTGGGTCGCCAGCATTCGAGCGTGGTCCCAGTCCGCGTTCGTCAAAGCTTCGTACTGAGTTTGTACCACCGCTGAAGAGTCGTCGATCGATGGGGAGTTTTTCTGAGTTGGCTGGAATGATGGCACCGACGTCAAAATGCGAAATGATGAAGGTCTTTTCGTGCAGTCTTTTGCGGTATGAATTGTTTAGGTCGATCTTAAAGTACGAGGTGGAAGCGTCTCCTACGATTGAGCCCAACTCTGTGAGTAGTTCGCCATTATAGCCATTGCTGGGAAGAATGGGGTTATTGCGGAGATCGAGGGCTAGGACCACACCTACTCGTGTGTTGAGGTAGTCGTTAGGTCCGAGCTCATCCTGGGTCATGGTCGAGGAAGAGGTGCTGACAAACGACGTCCCTAGGTAGCCACGCATTGTGTAGTTATCAGTGGCTTGCCATGTCCAGGATGCCTCTGAACCTAGTTCGTATTTATCATAACCATCCGGGCTGCGTTGCACCGCAAAGGTTCGCAGGTTGAAGCTGAGGTCTTCCCCAGCAAACAACGGTTCAGTCCTTCCAACT
>NZ_JBDOPO010000200.1:0-6866 GCF_039830215.1 Rubritalea sp.
CCATCTGTGCTGCATAGCGCGTGCAGCATTGATCCAACAGTTAGTCGTGAACCATATCTTTATGATGGCAATTGTTAGAGTTAAAAGAGCGCTGAGCTACGAAAAGGTGAGTGAAGTAATAAGTCAGCAATTAGGCACGCTGACTCTGAGTAGCTTAGGTGCTCCATTGACCCTAGAAGAACGGCATGTTTGGATGGATAAAAGATATCGTAAATCACTCCATGAAAGACTTTTAGCCATTAAGTGAACGCGTATGGGTAGCCGCTCGGAGAATTTCGAGGATCTAACGAGTAGATTCTTACAAGATTACGAGACATGTGAGGGTTTATGAGCACGCAAAGATAGGCAACATTATCGACTGCGTACTCTTGGTGCCGAAGCCTCGCATCTGCCATATTCACAAAAGCAATCTGGTTGTCGATAGTACCTTTCCAGAAGAGAAGTTTCACTTTTCCTGTCACCGTCCCGCGGCTCGGCCCTGTCACCGTCTTTTCTTGCCAAACAATGACTTGGGAATGAAGAGTGGAACTAACACAAAAGAGACTCAGCAAGCACAGGAGTGATCGCATGCATAGATTCCTAGCATGATGCAAAACGCAGGTGAAGCTCCTACTTCAAAAAGCTTTGAATCTCAGCATCATCAAGCTCGTAAAACTCACCTGGCTCAAGATCTCTCAGATTAACCATACCAATATTCTCACGCTTAAGTTCAAGCACCTTATTACCGACGGCCCCGAACATGCGCTTCACTTGATGGTACTTTCCTTCAGTAATTGTTAGGCGACCTTCGCGCTCGCCGAGCAACTCTAACTTGGCAGGAAGAGTGCGCTTTTCTTCCCCCCTTAGATACAAGCCTTCAGCAAAAATATCGACAATCTCTTCGTCGATAGGATCGATCAAAACAACATGATAGATCTTTTCACATGCAAACTTCGGCGAGGTGACTCGGTGGCTCCACTTTCCGTCACTGGTGAGAAGCACAAGACCAGTCGCATCTTTGTCGAGTCGTCCTGCGATATGGAGTTCCTTATGTGTGAAACCGTCCACTAGATCGATCACTGTGTCATCTTCTTCATCATCTCCAGTAGACGAAAGCACGTCTTCGGGTTTGTAGAGAGCTATGTAGACCTCACCTGATTCAGTGATGAGCTGGCCGTTGACCACGATCTCATCCTCAGACTTCACCTTGAGTCCTTGGTCCTTCACCACCACTCCATTCACCTTAGCTCTACCCGATAAGATAGCAGCTTTGGCCAATGAACGAGATGCTTCGGAATGGGTTGCTATGAATTTGTCGAGCCGCATTTATCGACGCTACGCAGCAGATTTACAAATTGCAAGCAAGGCTAGAGAGCTTCTCCTCGCTGGGTCCTTTCATTCGGGTTGGTTCGACCTTCACCTCGGCGTTTTCCAATGATCTGCCTGCGCCCACGACGAGACAAAGTGATAGGCTTTGAGATATCCTCGGCAGGCACCACATTCCGGTGCACCCAAACACTCTGGATAAAACCTAACATGAACATACACATCAACAAAAAGGTTCCCGAGTACGAAACCAACGGCAAAGGAATACCCGTGATTGGCATGATCCGTATGTGCATTCCTATATTCTCAAAAATATGCGCGAAGAACAGAGCTACCACGGCACAGACGATCACCTGTCCCGAGAGATCTCGACTATAGTAGGATATGAACAAAGCCTGAATCAACAGAACGGCATAAACAATGATCATCAAAAGACTCCCTTGAAAGCCCCATTCTTCAGCGATCACTGCGAAAATAAAGTCGTTGTGCGCGGTCTTCCATGGGATGTACTTTTTATCATGAATCGAACCTTTGTTCGCGTCGGCCATGTAACCAACTCCCTTATAGCCGGCTTTGCCGACAGCCATGCCAATATAATGCGGCGCGTAAGCATCCCCTTGGATGTCGACCTCACGATCGTTAAGCATATCAAGATAAAGCTCGATTCGCTGCGTGCCACGCTCAGATGCGCTAGGCAGTATGATAAAAAATAATGGCGGGATCATCGCTAGTCCTACTAGTAGAATAAAGCTCAAGTAGCGAAAGGGAATCCCTCCTGTCAGCATGACTACCCCCACCACTGGTAGCCAGACTAGCGCCGAGCCCATATCTCCCATGAGTGCTACCAAACCAAAAGGCACCAACGACATGACAGCAATCATGCTTATCTTGACTATTGGTAGACCTAACAACGGATGAAGCCGTGGCATTTGCTGCAGCATCATGGCCATCGCTATAAAACCAGCCACTACCATAAACTGGGCTGGCTGGAAGCTCACACCTGCGAAATTCAGTTGGTGCACTTCGTTGTCCACAAACATAGCAGCCACCATCAACCCCAAGCCAGCTAAATACATAGGGAGGGCCAGATATTTGATCCATCGGTAGTCTAACAGTGCTGTGATCAGATAGACACCACCACCGAGGATTGCCCACATCTTTTGACGGTCAGCATAGTACTCCCCACCTTGCGGCAAATGCCGAGCAGCACTCTCGATAGAGAAAACTCCGAACACAATAAGTCCCAACATGGGGAATAACAGCACCCAGTTCAGTCCTAAAAATTTGCGCAAAAGCGGAGTCATCGTGGCGGAGTCATCGTGCTAAAATCCTATGCACGATAATCACCGCCCCTTGCATAGCAAGCAAAGTTAGCGAACAATTCTTCATAGCTCCTATAAATACACAAGATTCACCGATATCAGTGTTTACAAAGCGACACCCCGCACTAGAGTTATCCTCTGTGACAATGAAGGTATTCACTACTATTTTTTTTAGCTTTTGCTTCGCCTACTGTGCGGCAGCTCAAGCTCCATTGACTCCTGCGGACTCCGAAAAAGCTGTAGTGGACGCAACTCGCCCACCCACCTTGGTAAAGTCTACCGATGACCACTCGTTGGTAACCGTCCTTGGCTACCACGACTTCACCAGCACTGGCGAAGCGACGGCGATGAAGCTACCGACTGATGCGTTTCGTAAGCAGCTCCAAGCCCTCAAGGATCTGAAACTAAAAATCCTCACGCTAGAAGAATTTTTGGCATGGAAAACGGGCAACCTTAAACTTCCTGAGCGCTCGGTATTGATCACTATCGATGATGGGTGGAAGACAGTCTACGACCACGCCTACCCAATCCTTAAAGAATTTGAATTTCCATTCACCTTATTCATCTACAAAAATTACGTCGACGGAGGTGGCAAGGCTCTCACCACCGCAATGGTAGAAGAAATGAAAGCAAATGGCGCTAGCGTCGGCTCACACTCAGTCTCACATCCCTACCCCAGTACGATCAGAAAGAAGATCCAACTAGGACCCGAAAAATACGCAGATTTCATCAATATTGAGCTGGGCGATTCGAAGCAATTTCTTGAAGAAAAATTCGGTGAAGCCATCACCACCTACGCCTACCCTGGCGGCTTCCATACTCCTGAAATGTTTGATGTGGCTAAAAAAGAAGGGTACGAATGCCTATTCACCGTTCATCCCGGTAAGGTCTCCAAAAAGTCCCCTAACATGACTTTGCCGCGCTACATCATCCTAGGCACGCACGATAGCGTGTTTGAGAATGCCACCCGCTTCCCTGCCACAGCCACCAGCACAGCTAGCCTTGGAGCATTCATCCAAAATATCCCCCACCCAGTCACCCCAGCAGCAGGCTCCACGATCGGTAATCGCCTGCCAATCATCTCAGCCGACCTCAGCGGCATCGAACAACTCGATCCAACTTCCTTAGTCATGCGCGTTGCCGGATTTGGCAAAGTTCCAGCAACTTTTGACCCAGAAAGTAAAAAATTCTCTTGGAAAGTCAACCGACGCCTGCGCAAACCTACCTGCGACATCACTGTGAGCTGGAAGCTACTAGAAGCTGAAAAGTATGAAAAACCAATGAGCTGGACATTCATCGTCAACAGGCGTGAAGCTTATCTTCCAACCACATCGCCATCACTGCCAGCAGCGCAGCAGTGAAACCACACTCTCTCAATTTTTTTAAAATATCATGTTCAACTCACTCTCAGATTCACTAGACAGCGCCTTCAAAAACATTCGAGGTCAGGGCAAAATTTCTGAAAAGAACATCAGCGATGCCCTTCGCGAGGTTCGCCTAGCTCTGCTCGAAGCTGACGTAGACTTCTCCGTAGCCAAACTCTTTATCAAAAATGTGAAGGAGCAAGCACTCGGTGAGAAAGTAATGAAGTCGGTCAAGCCAAGTGAGCAGATCGTCAAGATTTTCCACGACGAGCTCACCGCCCTTCTCGGTGGAGACAACGAGCCACTCGATCTCACACCGCCGGCACGCATCATGATGGTGGGCCTCAACGGAGCTGGTAAGACCACCACCTCTGCAAAGCTAGCAGCACGCCTCAAGAAAGAAGGCCGCCGACCACTACTCGTGGCTTGTGACCTCTACCGTCCAGCCGCGATCGACCAACTCGCCACGCTGGCCAAGCAAATCGATGTGCCAGTCTACACACCAGACCCATCTGAGACTGATCTAGTCAAAGTAGCAAAAGACGCGCTCAAGTGGGCAGACGGCCAGAATGGCACCTTGATGATTTTCGATACTGCTGGACGTCAAGAAGTCGACGACAAGCTCATTGGCGAGCTCAAAGAACTCCACACATTCCTCGCACCGAAAGAGACCCTCCTCGTTGCCGACGCCGCGACTGGTCAGCAAGCTGTGTCAGTAGCTAGCCACTTCGACGAAGCTGTCGGAATCACAGGAATCATCCTTTCAAAGCTCGACGGTGATGCTCGCGGTGGTGCGGCACTTTCCATGCGCACCATCACTGGCAAGCCAATCAAGTACTCAGGTGACGGTGAGAAAATCGATGACTTCACTGAGTTCCACCCAGAGCGTCTCGCCGGCCGTATCCTCGACATGGGTGACGTGGTATCCATGGTCGAACAGGTCGCTGACAAGATCGACGAAAAAGAGGCGATGAAGGCTGCCGAGCGCATGCAGTCAGGTAAATTCGACTTCAACGACTTCCTCAGTCAGATGAAAATGATCCGCTCGCTAGGACCACTCGATGGTCTTCTCAACATGCTTCCAGGCATGAAGAAAATGAAGAAGCAGATTCCAACTGACGCGCTCAACACGGATAAAATGAAGCACATGGAAGCCATCGTTCTCTCTATGACTCCTAAAGAACGTGAGCGTCCAGAAATCATCAAGGGCACCCGCCGTAAGCGTATCGCTAAAGGCTCAGGCACATCCGTTCTCGAAGTGAATCGCTTGCTCAAGCAATTTGGCGAAATGCGCAAGATGATGCGCTCTAAAGGCAAAATGAAGCAGATGATGGAGCAATTGGGCGGCATGCAAGGAATGGGCGACATGCTCGGTGGAGGCAAAGGCGGCGACCTCAACATGGACGACCTAGATATGAGCAAGCTCGGAGACATGGCCAAGAAGTTCGGCGGCAAAGGCGGCGGACTCCCATTCTAGGCCTAGACACCCTATCCTCTTAATATTTCAAAAGAGCCACCTTAGGGTGGCTCTTTTTTGTACCCAGCCCTGGCTACTGAGAATGCAGGAATGCGAGAGCAAATTCTCTGTGAGGATGCTCAGTGAGCCTTTCTTTGAGAGATGCCAATTCAGATAGCAGATCTTCCCCAAAGTGTTCAACGAGCAGAGCCTGATAGGCGGCATCGACATGCGCATGACGCACGGCATCCTGCCACGGAGCGGTAAAAACAAGATGGATTTCATCGTGAAACTGTCGCTCTTGTAGTGCCTCCCACTCCCCTTGATCGAACCAGACTCCACCGGTCATTGAACGGTCAATAGTAAACGGAAACCCATGACCAACTTTACAGCGAAGCATGATAGTCCCCGACTCTAGACAGATTTTAGCTGTGGTTGTCTCAACAAGCTCTGGGACATCAAAACTCGCTTCAGGTAGGTGCTCAAGTCGCGCTGGCAGCTTCTTCAACCACGACCAATAATTTTGCAAAGTTATGTAGTAACCGTGACTCTCTCTGGACAACAGTACGCCTCCAACCCGTCTAGAAGCTCCACCTTTATCATCTCAACATCGCGCGCAATTGGGCTATTCATGCAGAGTTTCTAACACATAAAATTCACCGAGCAAACATCCGTCTTTGGCTAAGGCCATAAACAGTAAAAGGCGCATTTCCGAAGCACACCATCTGGAGAAAATAAACTCACACTGCTCTAGGCTTGTTGATTTCCTCGTTTTAGTGAAGCCTGCGGTAATGAAGCCTTACATAGATCTCGGTGAGTCAGTGATGCCAGATGGGACAGTGTTCTCTCTGCACAAGCACGATAACGATTTTTACCTTAAGTTCAACGGCTTCGAGCTGATGAGCACGATCCAGACCTACTCTGAGGAGATGCTAGCTGACATTGGCTGTAAGCATATTTTACCAGATAAGAAGACAAGACCTGCGCACCCATCAGTACTTATTGGCGGACTTGGCTTGGGCTTCACCCTCAAACGCACACTCCAGTTAGTAGGCAAACCTGCCACCGTCGAAGTTGCCGAACTCATGCCGCCACTCATCGAGTGGAACCGCACGCACTTGGTCGAGTACAATGGGCCATTGCTTGATGACCATCGCACGAAAATTACCCAAGGTGACTTCTTCGATATCATCAACAGTAAGCCACCTAACAGCTACGACGTGCTATTAATCGACATCGACAACACGCCCGACGACTTGATCACGGCGGGAAACCACAAAATGTATTCCCCAGCCTTTCTTGGCAAACTTAAAACCATCCTTAAACCCGGTGGGTGTGTCACCTACTGGCTGTCTGAGCCTGCTCCAAAATTCAAGAAGCTGCTTGGTAAGGCCGGTTTCATTGTCGAAGAACACGCCG
>NZ_JBDOPO010000206.1:0-6863 GCF_039830215.1 Rubritalea sp.
TAAAAATAGAGTCTCGCCACCGACATGAACCAGCCCACTGACCAGCAGCGGATCGATGCCCGAAAAAAGCCGAGCTCAGCCGTGGTGATGCGCCAGAACTGGAGTCACTTACTCTTTCTCCACTGGGAGGTTTCTCCAGATACAATTCAGCAAAGACTACCCAAAGGGCTATTTGTAGACACTTTCGGTGGGAAAGCCTACTTGGGGATAGTGCCCTTTTTTATGGAGAAAATACGTCCATCCTACTGCCCTAGCGTGCCAGGATTATCCTGGTTTAAAGAACTAAATCTCAGAACCTACGTCTATGATAAACACGGCAAGCCTGGTGTCTGGTTCTTTACTCTCGATTGTAATCAATGGCTCGCTGTCAAGATCGCTCGTAGCCTATTCCACCTTCCATATAACCACGCCCAGATGACCTCCGATCTGCTATCTGATCAGCTTGTTTACACATCAAAACGCAGCGGTGACTCGATAGATCAGGTCTTCCGATATCCTAAGAATATTGCCACTCATCAAGTAGCGAAACTGGGCTCCCTCGATTTTTTCTTGTTAGAACGTTACCGCCTATTTAGCCAACGTAAAAACGGCTCCATCTTCGAGGGCCGTGTGCACCATCAACCATATCGGTATCAACACCTTGATAGGACTCCACAACCCACTAGACTGTTCTCACTCTGCAACTTTACCGAGCCGGATACGCCTCCCATGTCGGCCATCATTGCGGCCACTGTCTCAGTCCATATTCACCCTCTCCACCGGTCTACATAGCAGCCTAGTTACCCGGTAAAAACTGCTGGCCGATAATTTGTCCCTTGCGAGAAACCAACTTGAGGTTACCCTACCCCATGGTATCTTGATGTATGTCGTAAGCTACCATGCATTAAATTATGGCTAGAATATTATTAGTAGGTGGCAATTCGGGAATCGGATTGAGTTTGGGAAAGCAGCTTATTGCGCAGGGAGACGAACTTATTCAATGGAGTCGCCATTATGGTGAGCTGGTTGACGTAGGGGCTCAGTACTACCCCTTAGATTTAGCCAGCGAACTCGTTCTTCCTATCGATGGCGAGCTAGATGGGGTAGTCTACTTGCCCGGAACAATAAGGCTTAAACCATTTCATCGTATTGGTCTTGAAGAATTTAGAGAAGACATGGAGGTCAATGCTTTTGGGGCAGCTAGGGTTTTGCAACTAGCATTGCCCCTACTAAAAAAATCTCCTTCAGCGTCTATCGTGTTATTTTCATCCGTTGCCGCGGCCCAGGGCCTCGTTTTTCACACCTCTATCGCCATGGCGAAGGCTGCAGTCGAAGGACTCACCCTTTCATTAGCTGCTGAATTAGCACCTAAGATTCGAGTAAACGCTATTTCACCATCACTGACTGATACTCCCTTAGCTTCAAACCTACTCAATACTGATACCAAACGTGAAGCGTCAGCAAACAGACACCCGCTCAAGCAAGTCGGAACCCCCGAAGGAATTGCAAAACTCGCCAACTACCTTCTCAGTAGCGATTCAAATTTCATCAGCGGCCAAGTCTTTCATGCCGATGGCGGCATGAGCTCGCTAAGAGTTTGAGGATTAGGTCATTCGAATTGCTCGACACCAATCATCCTAACCGTCGTCATCACTAAGCTTACCGTCTGATCATGCCCTCACCCGAAGTCATTATTATTGGCGCAGGTCTCTCTGGTCTAGCATGCGCTCTGGAGCTCACCAAAAATGGAGTTAACGTGCACTTACTCGAACAAAGTGATGCGCCGGGTGGACGTGTCCGCACTGACTTTTTCGAGGGATTCCTACTCGATAGAGGCTTCCAAGTTTACCTAGATGCCTACCCAAATGCGGGCCAACTTTTGGACCTCGACGCGCTTAATCTTCATCCTTTCCAACCAGGTGCGATTATCTTTGAACATGGCAAAAGGCATCGCCTGATGGATGTTTTTCGTTGCCCACGTCACCTCGTATCAAGCGCCTTATCACCCATGGGTTCTCTGCTCGATAAGCTCCTAGTGGCTAAGCTGCGATTTTCACTCAAATTCGCATCTATCGAGAAAATTCAGACTCGGAAAGATGTAACAACGAATCTCTACCTCCAGAAATTTGGATTCAGTAAAAGCATGATCGATCGATTTTTCCGTAGTTTCTATGGTGGTATCTTCCTCGAAAATGAACTCAGCACTTCCAGTAGAATGTTCGAATTCACTTTCAAAATGTTTACTGAAGGTTCTGCCACATTGCCCGCCAAAGGGATGGAAGAAATACCCCGCCAACTTGCAGCACGGCTGCCCGCTGGCACACTGCGCTGCAACTCGCCAGTATCTAAAATCGATGGCGCAGATGTAGTGCTAGCATCTGGCAAAAAATTAAGCGCTGACCAGATCGTCCTCGCCATCCCTAGCGATGCAGCACAGCAGATATGTCCCGCATTTATTTTACCTGATCTCAAGTGGAGGTCGGTAACTAACTGCTACTTCGCAGCGCGTAACTCGCCGTTCGGTGAATCAATCATCGCTCTATCTGCTGATCCTAATAGCTTGATCAACAATCTTTCGGTACCCTCGGATCTCTCCTCTGATTATGCACCCGACGGACAATCTCTGATATCTGTTTCCATTCTAGGGATTCACGATGAGACTGATTTGCTAGCACGAGTCCTCGCTGAGCTTCACACATGGTTTGGGGAAGAAGTCGATACGTGGCGTCACCTGCGCACCGACCTCATCGCTCGTGCCCTGCCCGAACAAGCCCCTAACACCAAACAACCAGCAAATGCTGTGAAGGGAGTTTTTCTATGCGGAGATCAACACGCAACGAGTTCCATCGAAGGCGCTATCACCTCCGGCCTAGAGACAGCGAAACGAATCCTAGAGGAACGCAAGCCATCGGAAAGTTGAATGTTCCCAGCCCCTGCTGGGTCCAATCTCCAAAACCACCGCAACCCCAAAAAGAAAAGCTCATCCAAAGCCAACTAAGCCAACTTTAACGCTGAAAATCAAACAATTATGTCAATGTGATCAGTCAGTACGGCTTTTAATCGTTTGAGGTCAAAGGGCTTGGCAATATAGCTATTCATTCCCACTTCAATACATTTCATCTTGTCTTGATTATAGGCATTGGCCGTAACAGCAATAATACATATGCCCGTATTGTGAGCCCCAGTGAAGCCTTCCCTAATCTTTTTAGTCGCCTCGATACCATCCATAACGGGCATTTGAATATCCATAAGTACGCAACTAAAGGAATGTTCTTCCTGCAGCATATCTATAGCTTCTTGTCCGTTCGTTGCAAGTTTACTAGTGAAGCCTAATTTCTTGAGTAATAATTGGGTAAGTTTGGCGTTAACTGGGTTGTCTTCGACGACAAGCGCGCACAAGCCCCCTTCATTAGCCACGTCAATGGGTTGTGATATGCTCTCTTTTTTATCTAGTTCAGCTTTGCTTACACTGCTGAGAACAGATTTTAGGAGCGCACCTTTACTAAGTGGACGATGAATGACCTTAGCTATTTTTTTAAGCTCTGGCACATATTCATCAACTTCGAACCGTGACGGACTAATTGCTAGCATTGGGGGGGCCTCAGCAGACTTCTCTTGCTCACTTACAATAAACTGCCGGTGGCCGCTTAAGGACTCAATAATATCAATAATAACACAGTCTATAAGCTCGCTATCCCTCAATACCCTTGATGCCTCGCCAAAATTCTCGGCTAAGATAACCTCAGCTCCCCATTGCTCGAGCGTCCACCTCACATGCTTAAAATCAGAGGGATAGTCATCTACCACTAGCACTCTTAACCCTTTCATATGACTAACTCTGGGATCGGAATCAAAATCGCTTGTGGCTTTCTGACTAGGTAAGCGTAATACAAATGTGGAACCTCGACCAGGTGATGACGTCGCTGAAATTGAGCCACCCATGGCTTCTATCAATTGACGACAAATAGCTAATCCTAGACCAGTTCCTCCATACTCCCTGGTCGTCGATACGTCTGCCTGCTGGAATGGAGCAAAGAGGCTTTCGCTAATGGCTGGGTCAAAGCCAATACCTGTGTCGTTTACTGTGATTTTAATAAATCCCGCATCCAAGGAACTCACTTTCACCGAGATAAAGCCTTTATCGGTGAATTTAATAGCATTCGAAATAAGGTTAACCAGTACTTGGCCCAGACGACTAGCGTCCCCTTTTTGATATCGCTCAACACCTTCATCAATTTGGTAGTGCAGCTCGATTTTCTTACTAGCTGCAGCCTTGGAATAGAGATTCAGGGTGTCTTTGATACACATTTCCAAGTCATAGTCCACCTCTTCAAGCTCAAGCTGGCGGCTCTCGATGCGAGAAAAATCAAGTATATCATTTATGATGGTGAGCAGATTTTTGCCACTCATATCGATTAGTTGCAGGTACTCATTTTCTTCCTTAGGCAGGTCAGATTTGAGTAAGACCTCAGTGAAGCCCAATATGCCGTTAATTGGTGTTCGTATCTCGTGGCTAACCGTCGCTAAAAAGTCACTTTTGGCACTCGAGGCCTCATCAGCAGATTGCTTAGCCTCTGCCAACATGCGCTCCCGTAAAGCACTTTGCTTTATTGACTTCCTGAGCTCATCTAAAGCCTGACTCAGTTGGTAGATTTCTAAGCTTCCGTGTGGGATCTCCTGAGCCGGCCTACCTTCCACCGTTAAATAGGTGAGCTTTTTATGCAGTCGAGTAAGGGGTCGAGTAAGCAGGTAGTGCACAGATAGAAGTATGATAGCTGTATAAATTGCCAGAGTCACGCCAATGACCCAACGGAGCTCTTTATATTTCTCTATCACAGCTTGTCGCTGCTCACTGATATCCCAGCCTGTTGAAAAGTAGCCAAAGGTCTCGCCCATAAATATAACCTTATCGCTGTGCTCGAATAGATATTCATAGCCTGCTTGCCCCCCCTCTCTTCTCCACTCCACCAGAGGCTTATAGTCCTCATTGGTAATTTGTACTGTATTGAGCCCAGGCTCTTTTAGGGCAATCTCAAGGACAGCGCTTTCGAGTATTTCTATATCTTCAGAGATTATTGCCTCCGCAGCGACTGCGGAGAAAACCTCAGCAAGTCGGCGATTCTGAGCCTTCAGTCCTTGCTCCTGATTACTAAGAAGAATGGCCTGCAAGATATGGCTTCCCAAAAATATAAGAACCAATGACAAACCACCTAATACAACACTGAGCTGTATCCAAAGGGGCAGAGGGTGCCTAGTTCTTAATTTAAGAGACATCTAGCAGACACTTTTATTCTTTTCCCATAAAGGCTGCATTATTGAGCATTGATTGACGAATTATGGAGTAATCACTATCACTTCCTTTCAAAAAACCTTGCTTACCTAGCGCTTCCAGTGCCTCTCCATCCTCGATGCTCAGAAGGGCTTTGCGAAGGGCCTCCAGAACTGACGGGGAAATCTCGCTATGCGTGATCCAAGGTTTGGTCACATTCTTAAAGCTACTGAGCACTCGGATTGGAGTCCCCTTAGCCACGAGCTTCTTAAATGTCCCTTCCTTCAACGCCCCTGCATCGAAGCGTCGGGCGCCAACGGCTGAACCAACGGCATCATGCCTCCCCAAGTAATCATAACTAATTAAATCTGAACACTTAATACCATTTTCCAAAAGTAGTTCTTGGGCAAGGTAGCGTCCAATCGTTGACTTCTCATTACCAAATGCGAAGCTTTTGTTTTTGAGCTCCGCGAGCGATTGTATCGGGCTATCTTGGTGGACGACAATTACTCCCTGAAAGGTCTTCTTCCCCTTGTTGGACTCAATTGCAATAATTTGAATTTCCTCATTTTGTTGCTTAGCTAGAATATACGAGGCTGGGCCGAATCGGGCGAAATCCGCTCTTCCCTCAGCAATATTCTTTATCGCGGCCTGGTAACTGGCTGTGATATCAATTTTAATCTTCACATCCTGCTCGAGATCTGCGGTAAGTTTTTGCTCTAGCCGATTCAGCAGTGGACGAAACTGAGCCACAACATCTGTCGGCTTATCAGTAGTGTACACCCCAAAAGTCAGCCTTAGCTCTTTAAGAGCTGGCGGTGAACTAACCTCATTCTCCTTTGTCTGCTTACAGCTGACGAGAGCCAATAAAATAAGAATTATTATAGGAAATTTCATAACAGTAATTATCATAGTGCTGTCTTAAAATTTATTGGCAACAAATATTGTACCTAACATGCTATACAATAATTGACTCATTCACTTTTAGCACACCCCAAAAGAGAATAACAATTCGGATTCGATAGCCAGAATATTTCAAAGACACACCGAAAATACAACCTTGTGTTGCGCCGTCGGCGCCATCCCCAGCCCGACCAAATCTCTGGGTCCTAGCCCCGCAAAACCTAAACACTCGGCATGAACTGGACCCTGCAATTTCGACAGGTAGTTAAGCTATCATTTTGATGATTGGGAGCGGTGAAGGCCACAAACTTAAAAACAACAAAATGAAAGCAAAACGCAAAACCATGCGAATCCGGGTACAAAGCACGAGTACCTCTAGAGGCACTCATGGAAGAGAAGACGATTCAGCAGATCGCGACAGAATATGACATACAGCCTGTTCCAGTTTCAGATTGGAAGGAACCAATGATGGTAAGGATGCCTGAGGTATTCAGCTCAGGCCGAGCGAAATCCCCTGAAGAGCAATATGAACGTGAGATAGCTCAGTTGCATGCCAAGATCCGACAGCAGGCAGTCGAGATTCATTTTTTTTAAGGGCACCTCCGGCAACTAGCGTTGGTGGTGCTGGAAAGAATTTCAAGCAAGGCAAGGCGTGATGATTGAACGGATTCATATCCGTGAGCGAAGAACAACGAAGCCCTGCGCAGAAAGT
>NZ_JBDOPO010000132.1:0-1661 GCF_039830215.1 Rubritalea sp.
ACTTTCTCCTCCAATACGCTGAAACACTCTGTCTTGGAGCACGTTGAGTAGTTTGGGCTGTAGGTCAATTGGGAGATCTCCTATTTCATCTAGAAACAGGGTGCCACCTTTTGCAGCTTCGATTTTGCCGACACGTTTTTTTATTGCTCCAGTAAATGCTCCCTTCTCATGACCAAAAAGCTCGCTTTCTAAAAGCTCTCTGGGGAGGGCTGGACAGCTTACAGTGATGAAAGGTTTGTCAGCACGTAGACTGTGTGAATGAATATAGCGGGCTAGGACCCCTTTTCCTGTACCACTCTCACCGGTGAGGAGAACTGAAGCATCAAGCCGGGCTATCTTTTGTGCCTTACTTAATAATTTCTGCATGGGCTCAGAGTGGGCTATAACATTAGTGCTTGTCGCCTCTGGGGAGATCGCATCCTTTAGATTTTGGTTTTCTTTCTGTATGTGGCTAAGCTTTTTTGCATTGCGGAGTGTGGTGAAGAGATGGTCTAGGTCGAATGGTTTAGTGATATAATCATGAGCACCTAACTTTATGGCCTTCATTGCAGAGCTGGCATCATTTTCACCACTTAGAATAATGATTGGTACATGGGGGTGGGTTTTGGAAAGTACACTTAGACAGTGAAAGCCATCTAGCTCGGGCATGTGAAGATCTAGCAGTACCACATCTACATGATCTTTAATTAACTCTAACATCTCTTTTCCGTTGGATGCTGTGACAGCGCGAAACCCATAATGAATTGCCTTGACACTAAGCAGACTTCTAACAGTCCTATCGTCATCGGCTATGATCAAGTTATAAGGTAAATTTGGCATGGGTTTAGATTGTGCTGATCTTGAATCATGCTATGCTAGTTTTGTGGATGTGGAAATTGATAAATTGCATTTACTTGCATTAGTTGGTGACGATAAACAGGCTGTAGCTGAGATTTTAGATGATTTTCTAGGGGGGGGACTAAGTTTACTAGATGAAATGGAGCTAGCACTCTCCAAAGCTGATATAGATAGCTTTGAAGGCACTTTGCATCAGTTGAAGGGAGCCTCAAGTATGTTTGGGTTAAAGTCGGTGTGTCAAATATGCGTGGGGCTAGAGGCTGAATCGTTTGAGGGTATTGAAGTCTCTACTCTATTGGAATTACGGGATATTTTTGGTAAATCCTATAAGCTAGCGAAATTGCTGGTAGTGGGCTGAGGTAGTTACCCTCCGCTGGGAGCCTTAAATAAGCTCACTGGCTGAGCTGAGCGTCGCGATGCCTTCATCTTTTGTGCAGATGTGGCCTAGTGGAGGATTGAGGTGTCTCCGAGGGGTAACCTAACCAGTCCTGTATGCGCCGTTCTTTTGAATAATGGAGTCTTGTCATGTTGTTCTCAACTAGGGGTACAGCATCGATTCTTAATCAGGCAACAGTAAGGGAGGCGAGTAAACGGCTCTAGAACACTTATGAAATTGGACGGAGCCCCTTGTGTTAGAGGAGACACGCAAACGTGCTGTGCCGCTTAGAAAAAGAGGAGAGAATTATAGTAATACTCCCCAATTGAAGGAGCTAACCATAATAAAATCTATGAATTTTATATATATTGTGGCTCTCAGGTGGCTCTGCAGTCCTCAAGTCAAATCATGAGGAACGCTTACAGGTTCAGGGGGCTACTTGGAGCGC
>NZ_JBDOPO010000103.1:0-1660 GCF_039830215.1 Rubritalea sp.
CCTGGAGGGGTTTGAAGTGAAAACTGAGACTGGAGGTTTATTTTAAGTTTCTTTGATTCACCACGGCTCTCGTCAAGTGAACACCCTGAAATCCCAAAGACAAGTACTGTTGGAACAAAAGAGGGATTGAGAAATACTCGTTGTTTCCCACGGGGTGTCTCAATCTTGCGTGAGGGACCTCTGTCGGTTAGCAGTCGTATGACAAACTCGCCGTTATCATCAATCGCTTTCTCAACAGTAACATCACTTATTCCGCCCAGCACTACAGGGACATCTTGTGACACAGATGGATCTTCTTGCGCAAGGATTATCTCGGGAAATACGCCGCTTGCAACAACCTGACACTGCAACGATTTACCACTCTCAAGCAGTGGCTCTTCTGCCTCCCCGTTTCCCGTCGAGGAAATAAAAAAAACTACGACCACGCCACAAAAATGTAGCGCAGCCGCAGCTTTTGATAGCAACTGTGATTGATGACTATATGCCATAAACCAATTTGTTTTCTTTTTAGAAAACTACCACGCAATATTTGGTTCACGTACACCGTTGGAAGCGGTGTATGCACCACCACCACGCGTAATCATCGACCCGAAGAGAACAACGTCCATTGATTCTGAGAGTGTGTGTGTTGCTCCATCCATACTACTAACAACGCAAATACCGGGATGGAAGCTATAGGCTTCTCCGTCATTCACAGCATTGAATGGAACATTTCCACTGTCTCTCTTCCGCTTCGTTCCAGTGGCTGGATCAATACCATGCAACTTTGCTGGCCCAAGCGAATCAAGTGCGGCAATTGTCTGATTAGTTTCACCCGTTGGTGAAAGGTTACCCCTGCCGCGATAAACATCAGGAGCACTCGCTTTTTCAACAAACATCAGAGTATTGCTTAATCCATCAACAATTTGTGCAACTTTTGTTTCAGCGTCTTTAATGAGACCACCATCACATTCGTCGCCATCGTCAATCCAAGGATTGCTTCCATCAGGAACAATGTATTCCTTGACACCAGTTAAAGCTTCGTAGTCACGTTGCCCAAAAATATTTGGATCAAGTGACGGAGCCGCTGAGTCATTATCTCTGCTGGGTCCGTCAATACTCGGATGCCCTCCTGAAGGCGGTAAAGCTGATGGACACTTAAAAACACTCGGCTGAATAGTTGCAGCAGCACGATTTTCAGTCTCCCACCAATGCTTCGTAAAGTCATAATTGACGTTACCTTGCTCAAGATTAGTAAGGACAAATGCTGTCCATGAGGTCTCTTTACCAGCTGGATTACCCTTTGTTGGTGCAGTTGCTGAATCAACGGTGTAACATGCAGCTGGGAAATACTTATGAGCATTTTCATAGTTATGCATTGCGAGGCCATGCTGCCTCATATTATTTGAACATGAAGCCCGACGTGCAGCTTCACGAGCTTGCTGAACGGCTGGCAAAAGAAGACCGACAAGAACACCAATAATGGCAATAACAACAAGAAGCTCAATCAGCGTAAAGCCGCGATTTCGACTTCCGGTTGGCTGAGAAAAATGAGCAGTGTGTAGCACGTCTAACTCCTTAGTAAGGCTATGTAAAAATTTTTATGGAAGACTATTTGGCTTCCACCAATTGCAAAGAGTGTCGACATCTTTCATGAGTGAATTGTGAGACAAATATGAGG
>NZ_JBDOPO010000384.1:0-6802 GCF_039830215.1 Rubritalea sp.
GGCCAAATGGGCTCGTCGCACAGGCATCCCAGGAATTGGTGGTTGGTTTACAAATAAAGAGTTAGCTGGTGGTGGTGCGCTTATCGATCTGCTTCACATGGTTGACCTTGCAATGTACTTCATGGATTATCCAGAGCCTAACTATGTGATTGGTCAGACTTTCGATACTTTTATCACGAATAAAGACTTTAAGGGCCCTTGGGGTATTCCAGATAGAGCTGACGGCATCACTGATGTAGAGGCTGCTGCACATGGATTTATTACTTTCAAGTCAGGTCAAACGCTTTCTCTTCAGGTTTCTTGGGCTGAAATGATAAAGCGCGAGGAGGTCTCAGTTGTTTTCCAAGGCACCAAGGGTGGTGGGAAAGTGGAGCGTTTATTCGCAGAGGACGGAATCGACGAAACAGCTATCGATACTTGTGAGATTTATGTTCAGGAGGACGGCAAGTCTGTTGATAAGAATATCGAAGTCGAGGAATGTGAAGACATGGGGCGTATCAACTCAGCAGCCAACTTCGTGGAAGCTCTAGAGGGGGCAGCCAAGCCTCTCAATACACCTCAGCAGGCATTGATCCTCATGAAAATCATTGATGGAATCTATAAGTCTGCAGAGTCTAGTGCGCCAGTTGCACTTTAATAATATCTAGCAAAATAAGTGAGTGCAGGGTGACTAGTGTGTCGCCCTGTTACTTTCTTATGTGTTGGTAGAGTTGCTCAGTGAACTTCTCTCCCAGAGCTTGGTACACAATTTCTGTGCCTGGATTTGGTTCGATAGTGGTGCCCTCGATCGGGGTGCAAAACTGCTCGATCAATGTGTCGATGTCATAACCATCAGCGGATGCAGCAATCAATGCCGCCCCCAATGACGCTGAACCATGAGATGCGAGTCTCTGCACTGGCCGCTGGAAAATGTTGGCTATCGTTTGGCACACCCCATTACTTTGGGAAATTCCACCAGTGACGAGTATTGTTTCAGGGAATTCGCCGTGCCAGAGGCTGTGCTGGCGCATGTTGAGAAACTGGCCGTCGATGAGTGATGCGGGAGTAGCCTGTGATTGATCCACGGCAGAGGCGGGAGGTGTGATCTCTGTGTCGAAAAATGGCAAAGAGACTGGGCTTTCTAGGCTGCGCTTTTTTAAGAGTTCAGTATTAAATTCATCCCAGGAAATGCCTAGTTGTTTCTTTAAATCAACGCAGGCTAGTGCTCCATTTTTAAAACATGAAAGCGACATGTAGTGGCCGACAGGGTTTCCGAAAATGTGGCCATAGCCTTGTGGGTCAGGGAAGGGGCTTTCGACGGCGGAAAAAAGTGTGTATGAAGTTCCCAGTGAGATGACCCAGGTTCCTTTGCGTATCACGCCCATGCCAATGAGGCTGGCTGGATTATCGCCAGTCCAGAGGGTGCTGCGGGTTGTGGGGTTGATTCCAAACTTGCTACTGAAATAGGGGGCAATGGTTCCTGCTATGCGTGTTGTGTTGCGTAGTTTTGGGAGTCGCTCCAGTGTGCCATCAGCCGTGGCTTGTGCCATTTTTTTGTCCCACTTGCGCTTGTTGATATGCATGAGGTTCATCCCGGCTCCGTCGCCGAAGTCGATGGCTGCTGACTTGCCTATGAGCAGTGAGCATAAAAATGATGAGGCAAGATGAACTGTGTTGGTCTCGTGCCAACGTTCAGGGAATTGCTTGGCGTACTTGCGGATTTGCGCGGCGGAGAAGCGCTCGATGGCAGCTGAGCCAGTACGTTTAGTCACCTTGCGTACACTGCCAATTGTATTGGTGATTTCCGCGCAGTCCTGATGTGTGGAGGAATCTAGCCAAATGGGTGAGACTGGCCGAGTAAATACATCCGAGAGCTGTTCCGCTAATGGGATGTTAGGCGAGAGGTTTTCCAGTGTTCTCTCAAAGTGCTCGTTCAGGTAGACTGTGGCATGTTGTTGCGCCGAGCCGCAAATCGTAACAATTGAATTGAGCGGTGCAGCTTCTTGCTGCATGCGTGTAAAAAGGAGGTCGAGCGCCTCCACCCACATGATGGGGTTGGAGAAAAACTCGTCAGGCTCTGTCCCTCTGACAAAGCCGTGACTCGTTTGATAGTGAGGTAAATCTACCTCGAAGTTGATAGAGGTCTCGTAGACTGTCTCGCCGCTTTTCACATCAATAATGATGGCGGAGAGACTTTGCGTAGAGCAATCGAGACCTAAGTGCATAGAGGGGGTTTACACCATACAGTGACTATTCCCAAGAGGATTCCAGCACGACTGGCTTGTAGCCACCTTTTGATTTGTAGAAGAGTGCGATTAGGAGGAAGGCAACACCTAGTATGGCTGGGAAGTAAGCAGCTACCTTGAGTACCTTGCGCTGGTTGTTTTCAATTTTCTTAGTGAATTCAACTTTATCGGAGCTATCGGCTGGGTAGTCGAGGTCTTTTTCCACACCGGCCATGTCAACTTTATTGTAATTCCAGCCGAAGAAGTTCTCACTGGAGCTTTGAGCTTCATAAACGATAGGGGCTTCTTGTTTGACGACTTGGGCGTTGAAGTTATCTCCAGCGGCACCGAGGAATGGCATACCGAAAATGCCTAGGGTGAGTAGACCCATAGCTGATACTGTGTTCAGTGTCATCGCTCCACCTTTAGGAAATTGCTCAGCAGTGAAGCCGAGGACTGTTGGCCAGTAAAATGTTTGGCCTACAGCGTAGAGTGCGAATGCGAGGAATATCATGGCGCCACTTGCTCCTGAAAGGATGAGAAGGCCTGCAGTTGAGAATATGGCACTCACCACAAGGAGAGTCGGTGGGTTCATGAAACGTAATGGCACACCAGCAAAGAAACGTAGTGACATCATAATTAATGAAGAGACAACGATTGCCCAGCCTGAGTTGGCTTGGAATTCCTCGGTGAAGATTGGCTGCATCAGTTTCTGAATCCAACCATCAGTAGCTAGCTCAGCCGTCGCGAGCGGAATCATGATGAGGCAGAGAATAAAAAATAGAATCTTGCCTGCTGACTTGAGGGCAAATCCAGAGAGAAGTCCAGCTGCGGCTCCGACTGCGAGGCTCGTGATGATACGTTCATCTCCATCTCCAAGCTTACCTGCGACTTCTGCGAATTTGTAAAAGAGGAATGTTGTGGCGAGGAATATACCGAGTCCGCCAAATTCTCTAAGCATTTCTACATAGGATACATTATTTTCAATGCGCTCGTCCTCTGGGTAGTTATGAGAGATTAAGAACATGATGCCGAATGCGGCTACTGGAGCGAGTACGAACCAGAACATTGTGCGCCACTCGAGAATGGGTGAGTCACCAGTTCCTAGAAGGATGAAAATCGCAGCACCTAAGGCAACACCAGCTGGCCATGAAGCATGGAGAATGTTGAGCATCTTACTCTTTTGGTCTTTGTACATTGTTGCGCACAGCGGGTTGATTACCGCTTCAACGACACCGTGGCCAAAACCGAAAAGAAGAAACGCATAGGAGAGCGAGTTAAGGTCTTTGGTGAGAATGGTCCAAATACTTGAGAGGATTAAGCTCGCAGCAGCGATTAGCATGGAAATTTTATAGCCAATTTTATCTACGATAAGTGAGAAGAGGATCATTCCGACAGCAATTGGCCAGAGGGATTGCCCAAAGAGTCCGCCAGCTTCAGCTCCGCTGATGTTGAATTCTTTTTCCCAAATGCCGAGGCTCATTACGCGAATGCCGAAGCCTACGCCGGCTGCCATGAGAGCTAGGAAACTAGCCCAGAAGATAATCGAGCGTTCCTTGTTTGATAGTGTTGTGTCCATTTTGTACGATAGTATGTTGTTGTGCGCGAGAGCTTAGGTGTTTTACATAAGGGGGAATTCAATCGAGCGTATGAAGCTCTTAGAGCGAAGTTAGATCAGTGTCTAGCATCTTGTTATTTATTGTCAGAATTTTTACACAATATTCATGGTATGTCTTTTAAGGTGTTGAAAAGTGAATGTTTCATGTGGATTTTAAATTATTCGACGAAGCGCGTGGTTTGTGATAAATCGTCATTCAGTGAATAAATTAACAAGCCTATTTGATGGAGAACTGGTAACAGAATTCCTAGATTCTCTGATTCCGGGGCAAATCTCACCGGTACTATTCCAGGCAATGCCAGACGTTATGTTTTGGTTGAAGAATGAAGATGGAGAGTTTCTCTTTTTCAACGATGCTTTTCTCTGTGATAAGGAAGTGGCAGATGTGTTGGGTAAAACTGATGCTGAGTTGATGCCGAGTGAATTGGCTAGAGTATACATTGAAGATGACCGTCAAGTGATGGCAAGTGGTGAGCCTCAGTGGAATAAGGTAGAGTTAGTGGTGACAACTAATGGGGGAGTAGAGTGGAGGGCGACCAGTAAGGTTCCTTTAAAAAATAGAGCCGGTGTGATTGTCGGTACTGCCGGTATTAGCCGCCGAGTGGGAATGGATGAGGGACTCCCAGTTCCAAGCCAGCAACGTGATATTGCGGCAATTGTGGGGGCGATCTATAAGAATGTGGATAAAGAGATCAAAGTTGTGGATGTGGCAGAAGCTGCCGGCGTATCAGTCTCAAGCCTAGAGCGATTATTTAAAGCGAATATGAATACCACGCCTAAACAATTCATTATTCAAGCGAAGATTTCGACTGCTTGTGAACGATTGATTGGAACCAACATGAGTGTGAAAGAGGTTGGAGCTAGTGTCGGGTATTCTGACCATGCAAATTTTACCCGTGGTTTCCGTAGGGTTATGAAAATGAGCCCAACTGACTACCGTCGTAATTACCGTAAGGGTTAGATGGATCTACCAGTTTATGAAGTCGAGCAGGAATTGCTCGGTGCGTTGTCGAACGTAACATCGGCAAGAGCTTTGCTAAAGGCTCCGACCGGCTCAGGTAAGTCGACGGCTGTGCCTCAGATATTGCTGGATAGTGGTCTGGTAGAAGGGCTGATCGTCGTTGTGCAGCCGCGTAGGATCGCAGCCCGGATGCTGGCTCGACGAGTGTCTAGTTTACGCAATGGGCGAGTCGGCGGGGAAGTGGGGCACGTGGTTCGCTTTGACCGTCAGATGGGCCGTGGTACTCGGATTGTCTATGTCACGGATGGAGTTCTAGCCACATGGTTAGAGAGTGGGTCAATGGAAGAGGTGGGTGCTGTGATTTTTGATGAATTCCACGAGCGCCGTTTGGCCAGTGACCTATCGTTAGCACTTTGCCTAGAGTGGCAGGAACAAAAAAATCAGAGCCTCAAGTTGGTGGTGATGTCGGCGACACTAGAGTTAGCTGGACTCGCTGACTACCTGGGCGGTCAATGCACGCAGATTGAAGCGTCAGGTCGTAGTTATCCTGTGGAGGTTTCCTACAAGGGAGCTCAGATTCAGAGCCGTGGTGGTGGCCGCAGAGAGTCTATGCTATGGGACAAATGCGCCAGTGCTGTGAAGGAGCTAGTTGAGTCCGATTCAGTTGGGCACATTCTCGTGTTTCTACCGGGTGTGTACGAAATTCGTAGAACGGTGGAGTTGATTGAGCGTTCAGCTTGGAGCCGGTCACTACAAGTCTGTCCACTTTACTCGGCTCTGAGCCCAGAGAAACAGGATTCCGCAGTACTTGGAAATGGTGATAGAAGGCGGATCATAGTCTCGACCAACGTTGCTGAGACTTCACTAACTATTGATGGAGTACGCTCAGTGGTAGATTCTGGCTTAGCACGAATTTCTGAATACGATCCAGTCCGTGGGCTGGACACACTGATGGTGCAGAAAATTTCTCGTGCTGCCGCTGCGCAACGAGCTGGCCGAGCAGGTCGTACCGGTCCAGGTCATTGTGTGAGGCTCTGGAGTGAGACTGATCACGGACGCAGAGATGCTTTTGAAACACCGGAAGTACAGCGCACTGATTTGTCTGAGACTGTGCTGCAGCTGAAAGGGCGTGGAGTGCTTGATGCCCGAGATTTTCGTTGGTTAGAGTGTCCGAAGTTAGAATTGTTAGAGCATGCGGTTACTTTACTTTCTGAACTCTCTGCTGTTGATGCGGATGGAGGTCTTTCCACGATTGGTGAGCAAATGGCAAAAATGCGGATGCATCCACGCTACGCCCGACTTTTGATTTCAGCCCAGAGTGGTGGATGTCTCGCTGAGGCCGTGTTCATAGCAGCCTGCGTCCAGGGGGAAGGGGTGTTTGCTCGCAATGGGGATGGAAAGAAGGCATTTTTGTATGAGGATGACCTCTCGGACTTCGCTGGTGAATGGCGGGCATTTCAATCGGCGCAGCATATGCAGTTTGACCTTAGGAGGTGTCAAAATATAGGAGTGTTAGCCAAAGGGGCACGCGAGGTGGTACAGGCAATGAAGCAAATCCAACAGCAATGTAAAAGAGTTGGCTGGGATTTAGCTGAAGTTGATTTTGAGAAAAACGCCCAAGCGGTTAGCAGGGCAATGTTGACTGCCTTTAGTGATCAAGTCGGAGTGCGTATCGGAAAAGGAAATCTCGCATGCCGATTAGTGGGGAGGCGTAAAGGAAAGTTAGATGAGTCGAGTGTGGTTAGAAATGCTGGGGCATTTATTGTGACTGAACTCACCGAGGTTGGAGGCAAAGATGTCCAACTCTATCTCAATCGTTGCGTCAGTATTTCGCTCGATGACCTAAGGCAAATATTCCCTAGTGATTTTGTCGATGGAGCGCATGCCTATTTTGATGAAACAATTCGCAGGGTCGTCAACCGCAGCGAGCAGAGATTTCGAGATCTAGTGCTTACCAGTAAGGATGGAGGCGAGCCCGATCTTGGTGTGGCAGCTCAATTGCTTGCGGAGCGCGTGGCT